>JALRLM010000452.1 GCA_023254435.1 Hydrocarboniphaga sp. | reverse complement strand
TCCGCCACGTGCTCCAGGAGCACCCACACAAATCACTTGCTTATTCTGTTAAAGATCAGGGCTTTAGCTTCGCTTCAAACCGCGTCGCCGTCACCAGGGAGGCGCATTCTACGGAAACCACCAAGGGCGTCAACAGCGATTTTGGCGTTAAATCTCATGTTGTTGATTTCACAATAATTTAAGTCGAAAAATAGTTCGCCAAGCCGGCTTTTGAATGGCAGGCTGCCAACCCTCGCCGTATCCCACTCCTGGGCTTGCTACAAAAACAGCTGCAATAAGGACAAGATTTGCTCAAATTCCTTCCCCCGGAGACTTCGACATGAGTCCGACCATCGATTTCACCGTCATCGGCCACCGCGGCGCTCGGGGACACGCCCCCGAGAACACACTACTGGGGATCGACACCGGCATCCGACTGGGCGCCCACATGATCGAGATCGACGTGCAGCTCCACTCGGGCATGCTGCTCGTGATTCACGATCTGCGGGTCGACCGCACCACCAACGGAAAGGGGCGCGTGGATGCCTTGACGATCGACGCCCTGCGCAGCCTGGATGCCGGACGGGGCCAGCGCATTCCGACGCTGGACGAGGTGATCGATCTCGTCGACGGACGGGTACCGCTCAATATTGAGCTCAAGACCGGCCTCGGCACGGCCGCTGCGGTAGCCGGGGCGCTCGGCAGGCGGCTTCCCGCCCTGCCGGCCGAGCAGTTCCTGGTTTCGTCCTTTCACCTGCCCGAACTGTATGAGTTCCGGCAGCTGCTTCCCCAGATACCGGTGGGCGCCCTGCTCTGCGGCGTGCCGCTCGATTGGGCGGCCTGCGCGGCGGAGCTGTCGGCCGACAGCCTCAATCTCTCGGACGAATTCGTCGACGAGCGCCTGGTGGCCGATGCCAAGGCACAGGGCCGGAAGGTATACGTCTATACCGTCAATGAGCCCGACGACATGCTGAGATTGCGAGCCATGGGGATCGACGGCATCTTCACGGACTATCCAGACCGGGCATTGGCATTGCCACCCCGCTAAGTCGGGCTTGCCTGGGCGCGGGTGTAACATGGCTGCAATGCAGGGCCCCTCTACTGAAGGGCTCTCGCCGCCAGAAAACACCATGGACGCCCCCGCAAAACTCGAATTTCAGCTTCCCGAGCTCTTCATCAATCGCGAACTCTCGCTGCTCGAGTTCAACCAGCGTGTGCTCGACCAAGCCAAGGACGACAGCATTCCCTTGCTGGAGCGCCTGAAGTTCCTGTGCATTTCGAGCTCCAACCTCGACGAGTTCTTCGAAATTCGCGTCGCCGGCCTCATGCAGATCGCCGAAGCCGGCTCCGCCCAGCGCGGGCCGGACGGCCTGTCGCCACAGGAGGCCCTGGCGATGATCAGCTCGCGGGCGCATGAACTCGTCGACGAGCAATACCGCGTCTTCAACGACGTGCTGGTGCCCGCCCTGCACAAGGAACGCATCCGCTTCCTGCGACGGTCGGAGTGGACGCCCGAGCAGGAAGGCTGGCTGCGCCGCTACTTCAACACCGAACTGCTGCCGGTACTGTCCCCGATCGGCCTCGATCCGGCACATCCGTTCCCGCGCATCCTCAACAAGTCGCTCAACTTCATCGTCTCGCTGTCAGGCAAGGATGCGTTCGGCCGCAACATCCAGTTCGCCATCGTGCAGGCTCCGCGCGCACTGCCTCGCGTGATCCAGTTACCCAAGGATCTACCAGGCGGCGGCCCGCACGATTTCGTGTTCCTGTCCTCGGTGATCCACGCCTACGTGGACGATGCGTTTCCGGGCATGCAGGCCACGGGCTGCTATCAGTTCCGCGTAACACGCAACTCCGACCTGTTCGTCGACGAGGAAGAAGCCACCGACCTGGCCGAAGCACTCGAAGACGAGCTTTCGCAGCGTCAGTGGGGCGACACGGTGCGCCTGGAAGTGGCAGACAACTGCCCCGAAGCGTTGTGGACCTACCTGATGCAGGAGACGCAGCTGACCCCGGCCGACGTCTACCAGGTCAACGGACCGGTCAACCTGATGCGGCTCATGACCACCCCGGACGCGGTCGATCGCCCCGAGCTCAAATACACGCCCTTCACGCCGCGCGTACCCAAGGCCCTGTCGGCCGATGTGTTCACGGCGATTCGCGAGCGCGACCATCTGCTGCACCACCCCTACGACTCGTTCACCCCGGTGCTCGAACTGCTGCGCCAGGCCGCGCGTGATCCCAAGGTGCTCGCGATCAAGCAGACCCTGTATCGCACTGGCGCCAAGTCGCCCGTTGTCGAAGCGCTCATGGAGGCCGCGCGCGCCGGCAAGGAAGTAACCGTCGTCGTCGAGTTGCGCGCACGCTTCGACGAGGCCGACAACCTGAGTCTGGCCGAGAAGCTCGAAGAAGCCGGCGCACACATCGTCTACGGCGTCGTCGGCTACAAGACGCACGCCAAGATGTGCCTGATCGTGCGGCGCGAGGAAAGCGCCGGCGGCAAGACACCGGGCCTGCGCTATTACGCGCATCTGGGTACCGGCAACTACCATCCGCGCACGGCGCGCCTGTACACCGACTACGGACTGTTCACGTCCGACCAGGAGCTGTGCCGCGACGTGCACGCCGTATTCCTGCAGCTCACGAGTCTGGGACGCATCGGCAAGCTGCACTGTCTGCTGCAATCCCCGTTCACGCTGTTCAAGGAAATGCAGGCACGCATCGACCGCGAGATCGAGCATGCGAAGAAGGGCAAGCCCGCACGCATCATCGCCAAGATGAATTCGCTGGTCGAAGCCGAGATGATCAAGAAGCTCTACGAGGCTTCGCAGGCCGGCGTGAAGATCGACCTGATCGTACGCGCGATGTGCTCGGTGCGCCCGGGCGTGCCGGGCCTGTCGGAAAACATCACCGTGCGCTCGGTGATCGGCCGCTTCCTCGAGCATCACCGCGTGTTCTACTTCCACAACGACGGTGTCGGCGAAGTGCTGCTGTCGAGTGCGGACTGGATGGAGCGCAATCTCTACCGCCGTGTCGAAGTGGCCTTTCCGATCCGCGACAAAAAGCTGCGCACCAAGGTGCTCGACGAACTCAATGCCTATGTGGCCGACACGGCCCAGAGCTGGGTGCTGCAGCCCAATGGGCAGTACGTGCGTGCGACGCCGGCAAGGGAAGCGGAACCCGGCAAGCCCGTGCAGCTGCAGTTTCTCGAAGACAGCTGAGCGCGAACGCAGCTCGGCTTCGACAACAAAAAGCCCCGCATTCAGCGGGGCTTTTTGTTGCAGCATCGACTGACGTCATTTGGAACAACCCGCCGCATCGCTTGCGATGCGGCGGCCAGATAACGCGCCGTATTACTCGCTTACAGCGAGTAATACATGTCGAACTCGATCGGATGCGTGGTCATGCGGAAACGCGTGACTTCCTGCATCTTGAGTTCGATGTAGGCATCGATCAGATCGTCGGTGAACACGCCGCCCTTGGTAAGGAAGGCGCGGTTCTTGTCGAGCGACTCGAGCGCCATGTCGAGGCTGTGGCAGACGCGCGGGATCAGCGCATCTTCTTCCGGCGGCAGATGGTAGAGATCCTTGTCCGACGGATCGCCGGGGTGGATCTTGTTTTCGATGCCGTCGAGGCCGGCCATCAGCATCGCCGCGAAAGCGAAGTACGGGTTGGCGGTCGAGTCGGGGAAGCGCACTTCGATGCGGCGGCCCTTGGGGTTCGCGACATACGGAATGCGGATCGAGGCCGAACGGTTACGGGCCGAGTAGGCGAGCATGACCGGCGCCGCGCGCTGCTCGGCCGCTTCGGGCTACACCCTGCGCGGCCGAGCAGCGCGATCGAAGGAGCACAGGTGGGTCAGATTTACTTCGGCGACTACCCGGCAAAGTGGGTCAGGATTACTTCGGCGTTGACAACGTG
>JALRLM010000399.1 GCA_023254435.1 Hydrocarboniphaga sp. | reverse complement strand
GGCTGCAACGCCTGGGCTACAAGAACATCCACTTCGGCTATGCCGATGGCATGCATGGCTGGATGCCGTACGCCCCCTATGACGCGATCGTGGTCACCGCAGCCGCAGCGAGCCTGCCGACGGGTTTGCCCGATCAGCTGGCGCCGGGTGGACGGCTGGTGATTCCGGTCGGTCCTTCGCAGGCTCAGAAGTTGCTGCTGATCGAGCGCACCGCGACGCGCTTCGTCGAGACCGTGCTCACCGACGTCATCTTCGTTCCTCTACTGGCGGGCCGCGCATGAAGGAAAGCTTCGGAATCTGGCTCGAGAACCTCGTCGGCCACTTGGGCTACACCGAGATCCTGTTCCTGATGGCGCTCGAATCGAGCCTGTTTCCGGTGCCCTCGGAGCTCGTGATGATTCCGGCCGGCTATCGTGCTGCGCGCGGCGAGCTCGATCCCTTGCTGGCCGTGCTGGCCGGCGGCGCCGGCTCGCTGATCGGCGCCAGCGCCAATTATCTGCTGGGCCGCTACGTGGGCCGTGCGTTCCTGCTGCGCTATGGCCGCTATCTGCTGATCGACCAGGCCAAGTACGCCGACGCCGAGGCCATGTTCTCGCGCAATTCGAAGCTGGCGACCTTCGTCGGCCGCTTCATTCCGGTGGTGCGCCATCTGATCTCGCTGCCGGCCGGCGTGTTCGGCATGCGGCTGCTGCCGTTCGCCCTGCTGACCACGCTGGGTTCGTCGCTGTGGTGTGGTTTTCTGGTCGGGCTGGGCTACTACTTCGGCGAGCCCGTGGTGGCCGTGGTCAAGACCTATACCCACGAGGCAACCCTGGTGGCGCTAGCTGGTATGGTGCTGTTCCTGGGCTGGTTCATGTTCAAGCGCCGCAAGCCGCTGACCGCAGAATGATGATCAAGATTCGCTCGACGCTGTTGCCCGCGACCGCCAGCCTGACGCTGCTGCTGCAGGCTTGCGCCGGCATGGGCAGCTGGGAGCAGGAGGTGGAGCCCGAGCAGACCGCCTACAACCTGCCTCCGCCGGCCGCGCCGCGCGAGTCCGAGCCGCTGCCGGTGCGTCCGGTGGGCCCCGGCGATTATCTGGTCAAGAAGGGCGACACGGTCTACTCGATCGCCTTTCGCAATCAGGTCGACTATCGCGAGCTGGCGCGCTGGAACAACATCGGCTCCGACTATCTGATCTATCCCGGCCAGGTCCTGCGCATGGGGCCGGCCGGCAATCTGCCGACGCGCAGCGGACAGGTGGCGTCCCAGGTCGTCGACCTCAACGACACCGGCAAGCCCAAGGCCTTGTCGACCACGCCGACGCCGGTCGTTCGTTCGGCCACGCCGGCGCCGACGGCGGTCCCGGTTCCCATCGCGCCGAATACGCCGGCCGCCGGGCCGGTGGCCATGTCACCGGTGCCGCAGGCGGCCGAAACCCCGGTGGTCGAGACGCCGACCGGCTCGGGGGGGCAACCCGGCTGGCGCTGGCCGGTCGACGGTACCGTGGTGCGCGGCTTCAATCCCGACGCTGGCGCGCGCGGCCTGGATTTCACCGGCACCGTCGGCCAGCCCGTGGCGGCGGCGGCGGCCGGCAAGGTGGTCTACAGCGGCAGCGCGCTCAAGGGCTATGGCGAGCTCGTGATCATCAAGCACGACGAACTGCATCTTTCGGCCTATGGCTACAACCGTCGGCGCCTGGTCAACGAAGGCGACGTCGTCGCTGCGGGCCAGCAAATCGCGGAACTCGGCGTCGGCCCCGAGAACAAGCCCGTGCTGCACTTCGAGATTCGCGAGCGCGGGCGTCCGGTCAACCCGGTGCCGTTCCTGCCCGCGCGACACTGAAGCGCCGGCGCGACCGCAAGTGGCGGCAGCCGGTTCGCAATCGGCCGGCGGTGAACCCGGCGTGCCATACTCCGGTCTGAGTCTGCACTTTCTTCAAAGAAATCACGCATGAGCGAAGCCAGCCCGAAGCGCAAATCCCTTATTCGGCGTGTGTTCGGCGGCCTTTGGTCGCTGATCGTCAATCTCTACCGCGCCGTCGTCATCATCGGTTTCCTGATCTCGCTGTTCCTGCTCTGGAACGCCTTCAGCGGTGGCCCCAACAAGAGCATCGAGAACAACGTGGCGCTGGTGTTGTGGCCCAGTGGCGCACTGGTCGATCAACTCGACGGCGATGCCAGCACGCGCCTGCTGGAGCAGTTTTCGGGTGAGCCGCCGTCGCAGACGCGACTGGGTGACCTGACCGATGCCATCGAGGCCGCGGCCGACGACGA
>JALRLM010000386.1 GCA_023254435.1 Hydrocarboniphaga sp. | reverse complement strand
GGCCCGCGCTCAGGAACTCACCGCCGGCTGGGCGCAGCGCTGGCTGCGCGGCTGAAGCCTCAGGCCGGCACGGCGGGAGCCGCCGGCTTGGGCGCAAAAACGGCGGCGTGTACGGCCGGATAGAGCTTGAGCTCGAGCAGGTAGGCCACCGCCGCCAGCGTCACGCAGTAGCCCAGTTGCTCCAGCCATGGCCATGGGATGAAGCGCAGGTAGCCCGCGTACGACAGCAGGAAGTAGTGACTGATGTAGAGCGCGTAGGAAGTCGAGGCCAGTACGGCGAACGGGCCGAACAGCCGATCGAAGCCTAGCCAACTTGCCCGACGCCACGCCCAGGCGCCCATGAGCACCACGGCCGTGAAGGCAAAGTGACGCAGTTCGAGAACGGGATGGACCCCGATCTGCAGCGCCCCGCCACGACTCCTGTAAAGCAGCACGCCGACGAGCAGTAGCGCCGAACAGCCCGCCATGGCGGCAATCGGCATCACCCAGGCCTTGAGTCGACCGATCTCGCCACGCAGGTAGAGCTCGCTCAAGTAAACCCCAACCCACCAGATTCCGAAATAAGCCAGCAAGCGCGGCAGGAACGTGGGCCAGACGGTGTAGAGCACGGTTGCCACCAGGCTCAGCACGAACACCGAAACCGCGCGTGCGCGCCACGATTGAATCCACATCGTGATCGGGTAGAAGAGGATGTAGAACCACCACTCGTAGGACAGCGACCACAGCGGCGAATTGCCCATGTACGGCGATACCAGCACACCGGGTTTCAGGGATTCGACATCCTGCAGCATGAGCAGATTGCCGATCAGCTGTGGCAGTTGCGCATTCAGCCAACGCCCCTCGGCAAGCGAAGCGCACAGGTAACTCAGCACCAGCACCGGAACTAGCAAGGTGTAGATGCGCAAGGCACGCTTGAGCAGATAGCGCGACCACGATCGATCGCGGGACATCTGGAACGAAAAATTGATCACAAAACCGGACAGCAGGAAAAACAGGATCACCGCCTCCTGCCCAAAACGAAGGATCAATCCCAGGTCGAATCCCGCGACGGGAATGTGGTGCGGGAGCGTATGGTGCATGACGACATACAAAGCGACGAAGCCCCGCAGCGCCTCCAGCTTGCCCAGGCGCGCCCCATTAGGTTTGGGGGCGTTCTCCGATCCCTGCATCCTTGCGTTCCCACGATTCGGTTGATGCGTTGATGGCGTGGCTCGAGCGGCGCCGACAAACGTCGGATGGCAATCTCCATGCCACAGAATGACGCGAGTGTAGATCAGGCGGATGCTCGAAAGGCGAGAAGCCGTTCCAGCACCCAACAAGCACTCAACCGCGATACCACCGCTTGTTCAGCACCTTGATCACATGATCGGGATACTGCGGCTTGCCTAGGCTGCCGTTGTAGCGCGCCAGTGCATTGACCAGGTTGCCTTTCTCCCGGTCCAGGTAGAAGCGCAGGATGGTGCAACCCATGCGCAGGTTGGTCCTGGCATGGAAAAGGTTGTCTTCCTGCCCCCCGATCTCGCGCAGCCAGAACGGCATGATCTGCATGTAGCCCTGCGCACCGGCAACCGATATCGCGTAGCGGTCGAAGCGGCTCTCGGTCTCGATCACGGCCAGCGCGAGTTCGGGCGGAATCTTCGCTCGGGTGGCTTCGCGATGCAGGATGCGCAGAAACTCCAGCCGCTCGGCGTCGTTCTTGATGTAGCGCTTGAGCCGGCCCGACATGTCCACGAGCCAGACTTCGGCCTCGAAGCGATCGTCGAAGCTGTCGGCGGTGGCTATGGCCTTGGCCAGCATGGCGCGCAGTTCGGGTTCGGGTTCGCCAGTGGGGCCGGCATGGGCGCCCTGGCTAGCGACGAGCAGCGACAGGCCGACCAACGCGGGAGCGAGCCTGACAATCCAGCGGTCATTCCCGCGCAGGCGGGCATCCAGACGCTTTGTCGAACGCGCCTGGATTCCCGCCTGCGCGGGAACGGTCAAACGGCAGGCCGTGCAAAGTTGCCGCAGCACATTCGCCGGCCTGCGGTTCAAAGGCTCATCCGAGCTTTGCGAGCACCGCGTCGAGCGTGGCCGGAATCATCTCGGCCTTGTCCGCGCGACGGTGCTTGTACTCGAACTGGCTCGCGGCCAGGCCCTTGTCGCCGATGACGATGCGATGCGGAATGCCGATCAGGTCGGCGTCGGCGAACATCGGGCCCGGACGCAGGCCGCGATCGTCGAGCAGGGCATCCACGCCCGCGCCGATCAACTGCTCGTAGAGCGTCTCGGCTGCAGCCTTGGCAGCCGGCGACTTGTCGGTGCCGATGGGCGTGACGATGACGCGAAACGGCGCGATCGCGTCGGGCCAGACGATGCCGTTGGCATCATGGCTCTGTTCGATCACGGCCGCGGCCATGCGCGACACACCGATGCCGTAGCAGCCCATTTCGGGCGTGATGGCCTCGCCGTTCTCGCCCTGCACCGTCAGGCTCATTGCCTTCGAATACTTCTGGCCGAGCTGGAAGATGTGGCCGCCTTCGATACCGCGCAGCAGGCGGATCGTGCCGACGCCATCCGGCGAGGGATCGCCTTCGACGATCATGCGCAGGTCGGCGGTCTCGGGCTCCGCGCAATCGCGGCCCCAGTTCACGCCCTTGAGGTGATGGTCGACCTCGTTTGCGCCGCAGACGAAGTCCGCAAGTTCGCTAGCGGCGAAATCGGCAATGACCGGAATCGGCGCATTGACCGGGCCCAGATAGCCGACTTCGCAACCAAAAGCCTTCTGCACGTCCTCGATCTTCGCCATCTCGAAGGGGCTCGCCACCTTGGGATGCTTGGCCGCCTTGATCGGGTTGATTTCGTGATCGCCACGCACCGCGATGCCGATCAGGCCACCGTCGGCCGCCTTGGCGACCATCAGCTTGACCTTGGCCGTCAGCGGCACCTTCATGAATTTGGAGACCTGCTCGCAGGTCTTCTGGCCCGGCGTGCTGACCTTCTCGAGCGTCGCGGTGGCCGCAGCACGCGGACCGCTGGCCTTGGTTTCAGCCGCTTCGACGTTGGCCGCATACGAGCCTTCGGTCGACACCGCGAGCAAGTCTTCGCCCGCGAGCGCGAGGATGTGGAACTCCTCGCTCTTGGCGCCGCCGATGTTGCCCGAGTCGGCCTGGACGGGGCGGAAATCCGCGCCCACGCGCGTGAAGATGCGGATGTAGGCCTCGCGCATCAGTTCGTACTGCTGCGACAGATCCTCGGCGGTGGTGCTGAACGAGTACGCGTCCTTCATGAGGAATTCGCGCGCGCGCATGACACCAAAGCGCGGACGTCGCTCGTCACGGAACTTGGTCTGGATCTGGTAGTAGTTGATCGGCAGCTGGCGATAGCTGCGCACGTCGGCGCGGACGATGGCGGTGATCACCTCCTCGTGCGTCGGGCCGTAGCAGAAGTCGTTCTTGTGACGATCCTTGATCCGCAGCATCTCGTCGCCCATGACGTCCCAGCGACCCGACTCCTGCCACAGCTCGGCCGGCTGGATCGACGGCATCAGCAGTTCGACGGCCCCCGCGCGATTCATTTCCTCGCGCACGATGCTCTCGATCTTGCGCAGCGTGCGCAGGCCCAGCGGCATCCAGGTGTAGAGGCCGGCGCCGAGCTTGCGGATCAGCCCCGCGCGCAGCATCAGCCGGTGGCTGACGATCTCGGCGTCGGCGGGCGTCTCTTTAGTGGTGGCGATCGGGAAACGGGACAGGCGCATGGCGGCTTCGGCGGTCTTGAAGAAAGGCCGCGATTCTACTGGCTCCGGCGGGCGTACTGTGGAAGTCCGCCGATTGTGCGCCCCACCCCGTCCGTCGCGGACGGCGAATCCGCCGTCAGGTGTCGTCGGACACGACGTGCGGCGTGATCTTGACCAGTTCCACGCGCAGGCCCTTGGTGCGGCGCACCAGCGCGGTGAAGTCTTCGAACTCGGCCGAGTCGCCTTCGGCCGGCACACGGTCGAGCTTGGACATGATCAGACCACCGACGGTGCTGACCTCCTCCTCCTCGGCCTCCTCGATCTCGCGGCCGAGTTCGCGCTCGATACGGTAGACCGGCGTATCGCCGGGCACCATGAAGCTGCCGTCGGGCAGCCAGACGAAGCGCCGGTCGGTGCGATTGCCGCGCTTGGCTTCGTGCTCGTCGGTGATCTCGCCGAAGATCGCCTCGAGCACGTCTTCCATGGTCAGAAAGCCGACCAGGCCACCATCGGCGTTGTTCACCAGCGCCAGGTGCGGCGCGCCGCTGCGGAAGCGGCGCATCAGTTCGAGCGCCGACTCGGTCTCGTCGACGACCAGGATTTCGCGCAGATGGCGGCGCAGACGCTGCTGGATGTCCTCGCCCGAAGGTTCGAGCAGGATGTCCTTGATGTGCAGCAGGCCCAGCACGTTCTCGCTGTCCGCATCCATGAGCGGATAGCGGCTGAAGCCGTGGTTCTGGATGACGCGGCGAATCTCCGCCGCGCTGTCGTCGTTGGCCAGCGTCACCAGTTCGCGCCGCGGCCGCATGAGGTCGCCGGCTTCGAGATCGGCCAGCTCCAGCGTATGGGCGACGATGGTTTTGATCTCGATCTCGGGGCCTTCGGGCGTGACCATGCGGCTGTGGTGCAGGATCAGCGACAGTTCTTCGGGGCTGTAGTAGTCGCCGCCGCCGTGCCCGCCACCGCCGCCACCCAAGCCCAGCACGCGCAGCACCGTGTTGGAGCTGTGGTTGAGCAGCCAGATGGCCGGGTACATCGCCCAGTAGAAGATGAACAGCGGCGCCGCCGTGATCAGCGACAACTGCTCGGGCTGGCGAATGGCCAGCGACTTGGGCGCCAGTTCGCCGAGCACGATGTGCAGGTAGGAGATCACCGCGAACGCGAACACGAAGGCGATGCTGTGGATCACCGCTTCCGAGCCCACGCCCAGGGCCAGCAGCGGGCCTTCGAGCAGGTGCGCGAAGGCGGGTTCGCCGACCCAGCCCAGGCCCAGCGAGGCCAGCGTGATACCGAGCTGGCAGGCCGACAGGTAGGCGTCGAGCTGATCGTGCACGCGCCGCAGCATGCGGCCGCGCCAGCCGTGCGCGCTGGCCAGATCCTCGACGCGCGTCCGCCGCAGCTTGACGATGGCGAACTCGGCGGCGACGAAGAAACCGTTCAGCAAAACCAACAGGAAAGCGACGATCAGCAGCAGACTGTCTGCGAGGAAGGACATCGAGGCGGGCACGAAGGGCGAACCCCCAGTGTACGGCATCCGCCGGACTTGCCCCGCGATACCCGCAGAAACCCTTACGCCGGCTTACTCGCCGGCGGCGATGCGATGTGAGCCGGCAGCCCGAGGCACGGGTTCACCTTCGGGATGCAGAGCGCCGGCTGGCGAGTCGCCGGCGCGGGTCCGAATCAGAGCGGGCTCAGGGACCGGACAGCGTCACGTCGCCCGAGAAGCTCGACAGGTCGATGCGCGCCTTGCCGTCGCCGAGCTTGATCTCGTGGCGCCCCTTGGGACCGCTGCTGCTCGCCGTGCTGGCCAGGCGGTTGTTGAAGGCACCGCTGAAGGTATTCACCGTCAGCGCCGCCGACACCGGCGCCGCAGTCTTGACGAGCAGGTCGCCCGACAAGGTTTCGCCGACCACGCGCGCATCGGCCGTGAAGGCGCCCTTGACCGTGATGTCGCCCGAGATCGACTTGAGCTGCAAATCCGAGAACGGGCCTGCGCCGGTCAGGTCGGCGTCGCCCGACACCGTCTCCAGCGCCACCCTGCCCTGCAGGCCCGAGGCATCGACGTCGCCGCTGACCGTATAGAGCTTGGTATCGCGGCTGGGCGCCACCAGCTCGATGTCGCCGCTGACCGTACGCCCGGCCACCTGCTCCGATTCCACCTTGAGCCGCACGTCACCCGACACCGTGGTGGCCGCGAGCTTGCCCTTGACCGCGCTGACGATGATGTCGGCGCTGACGCCTTCCAGGTCCAGTCCGGCGCCGCTGGGCACCTTGATCGTGAGCGTGGTCTCGCCGATGTCGCGCCGTTTGTTGGGATTGCGCACCAGCACGTCGAGGCTGTTCTTGTCGCCGCTGATCTCGAGTTTCTCCACCCCTTCGCCGAGCATGCCGGTGATCTCGACTTCGTTACGGCTCCAGCCCTGGACGCTGATGATGCCGCTGACGTTGGACACATGCAGGCGGCCGTCGGCGGCCAGCGGTCGGGTTTCGTCGATCGGGGTTTCCGCCCAGGCGCTGACGGTGGTCAGCAGCAGCACGGTGGAAAACAGGATGGGTTTGCACATAAAAACTCCGTTGCCGCAGGGAAGGCGGCCCTTCGAATACCAATCTTCAGGAACGGCCCTGGTCCTTGGATTGCGGTTTGTCCAGCAGCTTGTGCAGATGCTGCTGCTGGTCCTGGGTGGTCAGCAGCAGCCGCTGCAGATAAGGCGATTGAGGGTCCTGGCGTAGCGCCTGGCGCAGTTCCGACTCGGCGCTGGTCACCAGCTTGAGATTGGCCTTGACCAGCGCGCGGTTCTCGCTGCGCAGGTTCAGCGCCGCCACCTGGTGCGACTGGGCGTCCATCCAGGTGCGGCCCGGCTCGCCGCGCGTCTCGGCACGCACAGGCTCGGCGGTCGACGGCGCCAGCGAGGCGACGACACCGGGGGTGGACGGCATCGACGGCAGCCCGCCGGTCTGCAGCACCATCAGCGCGGCGATGCCGGCGACGAAGCTGGCCGCAGCCGCCAGCGGCAGCCAGCGACGAGCCGCGACACGGCGCGGGCGCGGCGCGGCCGTCGCGGTGACGGCCTGCGCCGACGATACCTGCGGCGCGCGAATACGCGCCTCGATCCCGGCCCACAGATCGCGCGCGGGCTCGCGCTCCATCTCCAGCCCGGACAGCTGCGCGAGCGGCCCGGGCAGCCGGTCGTCGTCGTGTCGGTTCATTGCAACCACTCCTTCATGAGCTTGCGGGCGCGGTGCAGCTGCGCCTTCGAAGTGCCCACGGCGATCCCCGTGAGCGCCGCGATTTCGTCGTGCTGATATCCCTCGATGTCGTGCAGCAGCAGCACGCTGCGCGCGCCGGGCGGCAGCTTGGCCAGCGCCCGCTCCAGATCCATTCGGTCGCCGACGCGCTGCTGCGGGTGCTCGCCCGGTTCGACGGCCTCGCTTGCCTCCTCGTCCACGCCGACTTCGGCGGCGACGTCGTCGAAGGCCACCCAGCGCCGCATGAGCCGGTATTCGCCGAGCACGAGATTCACGGTCAGGCGATGCATCCAGGTGGAGAACTGGCTGTCGCCGCGAAAGCTGCCGAGCTTCTCCCAGGCGCGCACGAAGGCATCCTGCGTGGCCTGGTCGGCACGGCGCTCGTCGCCGTTGACGAGCCGCCAGCAGAGGCCGTGGATGCGCCGCACGTGACGGCGGTAGAGCTTCTCGAAGGCACGCGCATCCCCGGCCGCGGCGGCGCGCACCAGCACCAGGTCGTCGGCATCGTCGTCGGTGGGCGCGGCGGGCGCAGGCGCCGTCGGCTGCGACAAGGGCGCGGACTCCAGTTGGCGGAAGGCGATGGCGGACATCATCACCGTGTCTGATGCACGAAAGTGTCCGCGGGTTTATGCAGCGGACACTTTCGGCCGTTTTCGGCGACATCGACAGCGCCGAGCGTCCACCGGCGAGTGCATGGTCCGACATCACGACGGCCGTCTCAATAGAATGCAGGGCTTGCCTGCTTCGACGTCGCCGCATGCCCATCGTCACCACCACCTACCTGCAGAGCCTGTCGCCGGCCGAACTGCGCCGCGCGCCGTCGCCCGACGCCGCCGATGTGGCCTTGCGCCGCGCCGAGGTGCCGAGCCCGGCGCTGAGCCGCTTCCTGTATTCCGCGGTCGGCGGCGACTGGTACTGGCGTGATCGCCTGTCCTGGTCCTACGCGCGCTGGATGGACTACCTGGCGCAGCCGACGGTGCAGACCTGGGTGCTCTACGTACAGGGCACGCCGGCCGGTTATATCGAGCTGCAGGCGCAGCAGGACGGCCGCGACGTCGAAATCGTCTACTTCGGCCTCATGCGGGAGTTCATCGGCCGCCGGCTGGGCGGCTGGCTGCTGTCCGAGGGCATCGCACGCGCCTGGGCCATGGGTCCGCAGCGGGTCTGGGTGCACACCTGCACGCTCGACGGACCGCATGCGCTGGCCAACTACCAGTCGCGCGGACTGCAGATCTACAAAACCGAGGACCGCGAAGTCGAGGACCTGGGCCCGCCCGACGGTCCCTGGCCCGGCGCGGACGCAGCGCCATGACCGGCG
>JALRLM010000380.1 GCA_023254435.1 Hydrocarboniphaga sp. | reverse complement strand
TGGGTGAGCAAATCACTGCGCAAAAGGCAGAAGATTTGGGACTGGTGAATGCGCTGGTGAGTCAAGATGCGCTTGATGCCGTCGGCCAGCGATTCGCGGCAGCCGTAGAGGTTGTCGAACTTGCTCTTGGTGACCGAGTCGTTGACGTTGATGGCGGGCACCAGCAGCTTGCCGGCTTCCATCATCTGATACAGGCGGTGCACGCCCGTGGTGGTTTCTTCCGACACGCCGCGCCAATCCTTGACCACGCGGGTCCAGAAGCCGGGACGCTCGACCGCCACCTTCTTGAGCAGGTCCTTGATGACCTTGACTTCGTGGTTGTCGGACGGCGTGTTGACCCAGTCGCTGCCCAGTTCCAGCTCGTAGCCTTTGTGGATCAGCAGGGTTACGTCGCCGCCGTCGTCGACCACGAGTTCCGGACCCGTGAGCGTGCCGTCGGGCAGCGTGAAGGTGATGGCGTCGAGCGCCAGGTCCCAGTACTCCTCCAGGGTCTCGCCCTTCCAGGCGAACACCGGCGTGCCGGCGGCGGCGACCGCGGCGGCGGCATCGTCGGAGGTCGAGAAGATGTTGCACGAGGCCCAGCGCACCGAGGCGCCCAGGTGGCCCAGCGTCTCCAGCAGCACGGCCGTTTCCTTGGTCATGTGCAGGCTGCCCGTGAGGCGCACGCCCTTGAGCGGCTGCAGCGGCGCGTACTTGGCGCGGATGCTCATCAGACCGGGCATTTCCTCCTCGGCCATGGTGATGCGCTTGCGGCCCAGCTCGGCCAGGGAGAGATCGCGGACCTTGAAGTCCAGGGCGGGTTTGACGGGTGCGTTCATGACGGGTCCTGTGGAGGGTCCGGATGTTTGACGAGGGGAGGCGCAAAGGCCGTGCGATCGATTATATCCGCCTATGCGGATAAAAGGATATGAGCAGAATCCCACGGTGCCCGGCGCGGGTTGCCGAGGTACGTCCGTTGCATGCACGGTAAGGTCGCATGCCCGAAGATGTTCCTTCCGCCGAACGATCCGAGCCACCATGACCACACCCGCCCCGCGTGACGCCCTCGATGCCCCGCTGCGTGAAGACGTCCGCCACCTGGGAGCCACCGTGGGCGAACTGCTCGTCGAACAGGTGGGCCAGGCCCTGTTCGATCGCGTCGAGGCCACGCGCACGGCATCGATCGCGCGCCGCGACAGCGGCCAGCCGCTGTCCGCGCTGTCGGCCACGCTGGCCGAGCTGCCGGTGTCCGACGCCGAGACCCTGATCCGCGCGTTCTCGACCTATTTCCAGATGGTGAACATCGCCGAGCGCGTGCACCGCATCCGTCGCCGGCGCCAGTACCAGTCTGCCGCCGGGCGCGGCGAGCCCGGCGCGCGGCCGCAGCCCGACGGCCTGGTCGACGCGCTGACCAAGCTCAAGGACGCCGGCGTGTCGGCCGACGAGCTGCTGGCCGTGCTGAACCGGCTCGACGTGGAGCCAGTGTTCACCGCGCATCCCACCGAGGCCATGCGCAGCTCGCTGCTGACCAAGGAGCAGGAGATCGTGCGCTGCCTGGTCAACGGCTTCGACGAGGCGCGCACGCCGGTCGAGCTGCGCGCCGACTGGGAGCGCCTGCGCATGGCGATGACGGCCGGCTGGCAGACCAGCGACACCTCGTCGGTGCGCCTGACCGTGGCCGACGAACTCGAACATGTGGGCTTCTACCTGGGCGGGCCGATCTACCTGGTCGTGCCGGTGTTCTACGAGCTGCTCGAGGACGCACTGCACGAGGTGTACGGAATCCGGCCCGAGCTGCCGCGCCTGCTGCGCTTCGCGACCTGGGTCGGCGGCGACATGGACGGCAATCCCAACGTCGGCGCGCAGACCGTCGCCGCTACGCTGGCGACGCAGCGCAACCAGGTGCTCGATCGCTACCTGGCCGAAATCGGCGAACTGGCCTCGATGCTGTCGCAGACCGTGGGCCGCATCGAAGTGGCGCCGGCGCTGCTGGAGCGCGCCGCGCATTACCGCGAGCGCTTTCCGCAGGCGGCCAAGGGCATCCGTGCGCGCCACGAGGACATGCCCTATCGCGTGTTTCTGACGCTGGTGCGTGCGCGCCTGCGGGCGACGCAGCGCGATCTGCCCGACGCCTATCCCGACGCGCAGAGCCTGCTGGCCGACATCGACCTGGTGGCCGACAGCCTGGACGCGCATCGCGGCCTGCATGCGGGCTGGTTCGCCGTGCGCCGCCTGCGCTGGCGCATTCGCACTTTCGGCTTTCACCTGGCGCGACTCGATCTGCGTCAGGACTCGCGCATTCACGCGCAGGCCGTCGGTGCCCTGCTCAACGATCCGGACTGGGCCGAGCGCAGCGACGAGGAACAGGCCGAAACACTCACGCCCTACGCGGCCGGCGAAGCGCGCTTTCCACGTCCCGGCATCGCGGTGGCGGCGAAGACGCTGGCGGTGTTCGACGAGCTGCGCACATCGCGTGAACGCTACGGCGCCGACGCCACCGGGCTCTACATCATCAGCATGGCGCAGCGACCGGCCGACGTGCTGTCGGTGCTCGCGCTGGCGCGCCAGGGGGGTCTTGCCGAGCCCGGCGAAACGGTGCCGCTGGACATCGCGCCGCTGTTCGAAACCGTGGACGACCTCAAGGCCGGCCCCGACACGCTGCGCGCGCTGCTGGCCAACCCGGTCTATCGCGAGCACCTGAAGACGCGCGGCGATCGCCAGTACGTGATGCTGGGCTATTCCGACAGCGGCAAGGACGGCGGCACGCTGGCCTCGCGCTGGGGCCTGCAGCGCGCGCAGGTGGAACTGCTCGAAGTCGCCGCCGAGGCCGACATCCGACTGTCCTTCTTCCACGGCCGCGGCGGCAGCGCGAGCCGTGGCGGCGGCCGCGTGACGCCGGCGCTCATGGCCAGCCCGCGCGGCTCGGTGGGCGGCGTGTTCCGCGTCACCGAACAGGGCGAGGTGATCCATCGCAAGTACGGCATCCGCGCGCTGGCGCTGCGCGAGCTGGAGCAGTCGGTGTCGGCGACACTGCGCGCCAGCCTGCGCCCGCGCCTGCAGGAGCCACGCGAAGCGGCCTGGAAAGAAACCATGGCGGCGACCGCCAATGCCAGCCGCGAAGCCTATCGCGCCTTCGTCACCAAACCCGGCTTCGTCGACTACTTTCGAGCCGCCACGCCCATCGACGTGATCGAGCGCATGACCCTGGGTTCGCGGCCCTCGCGTCGCGGCACCATGAAGGGCGTGGAGTCGCTGCGCGCGATTCCCTGGGTGTTCGCATGGACACAGTGCCGTGCGGTGCTGACGGCCTGGTACGGCCTGGGCTCGGGCCTGGAGCGCGGCGCTGCCGAGTTCGGCGAGGACCGCCTGCTCGAAATGGCCCGCGACTGGGCGTTCATGCGTTCGATGCTGGCCGACGTCGACATGGTGCTGGCCAAGTGCGATCTCGATATCGCCGAGACTTTCTCGAAGCTCGCCGGTCCGCTGCACGACGAGTTCTTTCCGCTGGTGCGCGCGGAGTTCGATCGCACCGCGCACTGGGTGCTCAAGCTGCGGCAGTCGGATCGCCTGCTGGCCTCCGACCCGCGCCTGGCGCAGTCGATCCGCCTGCGCAATCCCTACGTGGACCCGATCAGCCTCATGCAGGTCGACCTGCTGGCACGCTGGCGCGCCGGCGGCAGCGAGGATGGCGAACTGCTGCGCGCGCTGGTGGCCACCGTCAACGGGGTCTCGCAGGGCCTGCAGAACACCGGCTGATCGCGGGTCCTCGTCATCGTGGCCGGCTATGATCGGCGGCCACCCTGCCATTCGCTCACGAAACGTCCATGCTCTACAAAGGCAGCTGTCACTGCGGCAAGATCGCCTTCGAAGTCGAAGGTGAAATCGACCAGGCCATGGACTGCAACTGCTCGCATTGCAGTCGCAAGGGCTATCGGCTGTGGTTCGCGCCGGCCGCCAGCTTCAAGCTCAAGAGCGCCGAGGGTGATTACGGCGTCTATCATTTCAATCGCCACGCCATCGATCATCATTTCTGCACGGTCTGCGGCTGCGCGCCGTTCGCCTGGGGCAAGAGCCCCAATGGCGACAAGACCGCGGCGATCAACCTGCGCTGCATCGAAGACCTGGACTTGTCGACGATCAAGACCGTGCAGGTCGACGGCCGCTCGTTCTGATCGTTCCGGAACACCACGCTCTCACCCCTCACTCACCAGACCCGACATCCATGGCCAGCAGCCTGCTGCTCCTGCTCGACGATATCGCCGCCGTCCTCGACGACGTGGCGGTGATGACCAAGACCGCCGCCAAGAAAACCGCCGGCGTGCTCGGCGACGATCTGGCGCTCAACGCACAGCAGGTCACGGGCGTGAAGGCCGATCGCGAACTGCCGGTGGTCTGGGCGGTGGCCAAGGGCTCGATGATCAACAAGCTGATCCTGGTGCCGGCGGCGCTGGCGATCAGCTTCTTCATTCCCTGGCTGATCACGCCGCTGCTGATGCTGGGCGGTGCCTTTCTGTGCTTCGAAGGCTTCGAGAAGATCGTCCACAAGTTCCTGCACCACGACGATGGCAAGGCCCACGTCGAAGCCGTGGCCGACGAGGCGATCGACCTGGTGGCTTACGAGAAGGACAAGATCAAGGGCGCCGTGCGCACCGACTTCATCCTGTCGGCCGAAATCATCGCCATCACCTTGGGCACCGTGGCCTCCGCGCCCTTTGTGCAGCAGTTGACCGTGCTGTCGGGCATCTTCGGCTCCGACAGTCCGCCGGCGGCGCTGATGACGGTGCGAGCCGAGTACACGACCTCACCCTCCGGCCCCGACGTCGTCACGGTCCAGCGCTGCGCGGCGTCGTCCCAGCGGGCCTCCTCGACCCGGGTACC
>JALRLM010000360.1 GCA_023254435.1 Hydrocarboniphaga sp. | reverse complement strand
TTCGCATGGTGCGCGAAGAACAGGGCCCCGACGCGGTCATCCTGTCGAACCGCCGCATTCCCGGCGGCGTCGAGGTGGTGGCGGCCACCGACTACGATGCCGCGCTCGTGCAGAGCGCCGCGCAGCGCCAGAGCCAGGCCGCGCGCGAGGTCGAAGTCGATCCGCCGCCGCCGGCCGCTCAGGCCGCGCCGGCGCCGGCTCGCGTCAGCACGCAGGCCGTCGGCATCGAAGCGCTGACGCGCGGCGTGCGCAACGCGGTGCCGCAGGCGCAGCCGGCGATGACGCAGATTGCCGTCGAAGCCAAGGCGCCGGTCGCGTCGCCTGAAGCCGAGCCGGCCGCCACCGCGCAGAGCGTCGAAGCCACCGAACAACTCAATCGCGAAATCCAGACGCTGCGCTCGCTGCTCGAAGAGCAACTCGCGGGCCTGCGCTGGGGCGACATGCAGAAGCATCGTCCGCGTCAGGCGCAGGCGCTGCGCGCGCTGGCCAACCTGGGCCTGGAAGCCGAACTGGCGCGCTCCATCGCCGAAGAACTGCCCGAAGCCTCCGACGCCGATCGCGCGCGCTTCCTGCCGCTGGGCCTGCTGGCGCGCCGCATCAACGCCGATGCCGCCGATCCGATCATGCAGGGCGGCGTCATTGCCCTGGTCGGTCCGACCGGCGTCGGCAAGACCACCACCATCGCCAAGCTCGCGGCGCGCTACGCGGCCCGCTTCGGCGTGCGCGACATCGCGCTGGTGACCGCCGACCAGTACCGCATCGGCGCGCAGGAGCAGCTTTACACCTACGGCCGCCTGCTCGGCGTGCCGGTGCATGCGGTCAGCGCGCAGGACAGCCTGCCGAGCCTGCTCGAACGCCTGTCGGATCGTCGCCTGGTGCTCATCGACACCGCCGGCCTGTCGCAGCGCGACAAGATGCTCGGTACGCAGAGCCAGCAGCTGAAGCTGGCCGGCGAAGGACTCAAGACCTGGCTGGTGCTGGCCGCCAATGCGCAGCCCGGCGCGCTGGCCGACATCGTCGACCGCTTCGGCGGCAATGGTCTCGACGGCTGCGTGCTCAGCAAGATCGACGAAGCGCATCGCCTGGGCGGCGCGCTGTCGGTGGTGATCCGCAACGGCCTGCGCGTGCACTACGCCGCCAACGGCCAGCGCGTTCCCGAAGACCTCGCGCCCGCGCGCGCCGACCGCCTGGTGCTGCAGGCCACGCAGCTGGCGCGCCAGAGCGATTCGCAGGTCGACGAATCCATCCTCATCTCCGGTTTCAGCAGCCACAACCCGGCGCAGGCCCATGCACTCTAATTTCTCCGATCTCTCCAGCGGTATGGACCAGGCGGCCGGACTGCGGCGCCTGCGTCCGCTCAAGCCCGTGCAGGTTCTGGCCGTGAGCAGCGGCAAGGGCGGCGTCGGCAAGACCAGCGTCTCGGTCAATCTGTCGATGGCCATGGCGATGGCCGGCAAGCGCGTGGTGCTGCTCGACGGCGACCTGGGCCTGGCCAACGTCGACGTGATGCTGGGCCTGCAGCCCAGCTACAACCTCGCCAACGTGCTGGCCGGCGACTGCACGCTCGACGACACGCTGATCGAAAGCTCGCATGGCCTCTGCGTGGTGCCGGCCTCCAGCGGCAAGCGCCACATGGCCGAGCTGTCGCAGATGCAGCACGCCGGCATCGTGCAGGCCTTCTCCGAGCTGCGCCGCCCGCTCGACGTGCTGGTGGTGGATACCGCCGCCGGCATCGCCGATTCGGTGATCACGCTGTCGCAGGCCAGCCAGCAGGTCATCGTCGTGGTGACGCAGGATCCCTCGTCGATCACCGATGCCTACGCGCTGATCAAGGTGCTCAACAAGGGCCACGGCGTGCAGCGTGTGCAGGTGCTCGCCAACATGGTCGCCAACGACGCCGAGGCGCGCGAGATCTTCGAATCGCTGCGCCGTGTCGCCGAGCGTTTTCTCGACGTGACGCTCTCGTATCTCGGCTCGGTGCCGCAGGACGAATGGCTGCGCCGCGCCGTGCGTCGCCAGCGCGCCGTCGTCGATGTCTACCCCAATTGCCCGTCTTCGGCCGCGTTTCACACGCTGGCCAAGAAAGCCCTGTCGTGGAGCAGCCCGCAGGGCGCTCGCGGCAATCTCGAATTCTTTGTCGAGCGCCTGGTCCAGAGGAGCGCCGTATGAGTGTCGCCACCGCCTATAGCAATCACAAGCCCGCCCGCAACGCTTCGGCCGAAGCCGTGCTGCTGCACGAACATGCCGAGCTGGTGAAGCGCATCGCCTATCACGTCGCCGCGCGCCTGCCGGCCAGCGTCGATGTCGACGATCTGGTGCAGGCCGGCATGGTCGGCCTGATCGAAGCCGCGCGTCACTACAACGGCGAGCGCGGTGCCTCGTTCGAAACCTATGCGGGCATCCGCATTCGCGGCGCGATGATGGACGAGCTGCGTCGTGGCGACTGGGCGCCGCGTTCGGTGCATCGCCGCCACCGCGAAATCGCCGGTGCGATGAAGACCATCGAGCAGCGCGAAGGCCGCGAGGCGCGCGAAGAGGAAATCATCTCCGCACTGAACCTGACGCCCGAAGCCTATCGCCTCGCGGTGCAGGACGCGGTGCAGTGCCAGGTGCTGTCGCTGGACGAGCCGCCGGAAGGCAGCGACGATCCTTTCGAAGCCCCCGATCCGCATTCCTCGCCGCTGGAATCGATCGAGCGCGACGAGTTCCAGGGCCGCCTGTCGCAGGCCATCGCCGGCCTGCCCGAGCGCGAGCGCCTGGTGCTGTCGCTGTACTACGACGAAGAACTGAACCTGCGCGAAATCGGGGCCGTGCTCGACGTCTCCGAAAGCCGCGTCTGCCAGATTCACGGCCAGGCCCTGCTGCGCGTGCGCGCGCAGATGCAGGAATGGGCGCAGGCCGAAGCGATGCCGCCCAAGAAGGCCGCGCGCGCACCGCGTGCCGCCAAGGTCGCCCGCGCCGCCTGATCGACGCCTCCTTTCCCCATCGAATCGCACCCAACGCAGAACACCACATGGACAAGAACGCCAAGATTCTCATCGTCGACGACTACTCCACGATGCGCCGCATCGTGAAGAACCTGCTGCACGACCTGGGCTACACCAACACCACCGAGGCCGACGACGGCCGCACCGCCTGGCCGATGCTGCAGGCCGGCGAGTTCGAGTTCGTGGTCACCGACTGGAACATGCCCGGCATGACCGGCATCGAACTGCTCAAGCACATTCGCGGCGACGCGCGCCTGGCGCGCACGCCGGTGCTCATGGTCACCGCCGAGGCGCAGCGCGACCAGATCATCGAGGCCGCGCAGGCCGGCGTGAACGGCTACATCATCAAGCCGTTCACCGCCGTCACGCTCAAGGAGAAGATCGACAAGATCTTCGCGCGCGCCGCCGCCACGGCCTGAGCGCAGCCGTCATGACTTTCGCATCCGACCGCAGCGAGCTGATGCGCCAGCTGCGCGGCGCGCTGGCCGCGCTCGAAGCTGGCGACGATGTGCAGGCGCAGACGCTGCTGTGCGGCGCCTGCACGCTGGAGCAGCGTCCGCTCGCGCAGGGCGTGGTCAAGCTCGCCTGCGAAGTGCGCGACGCCATGCGCGCGCTGGACCTGGACAGCCGCATCGCCGATCTGGCCGACGGCGAGATCAAGGACGCCTGCACGCATCTGGACCATGTCGTGCGCATGACCGAGGACGCCGCGCATCGCACGCTCGACCTCGTCGACGACAGCCGTCGCGTGGTCAACGAACTGAGCGCCTCGGTGGGCGGGCAGGGCGTCGACGATGTCGTCGACATCGCCGTCACGCGCCTGCGCAGCAACCTGATGTCGCTGGCGCTGGCGCAGGAATATCAGGACCTGTCGGGCCAGCTGATCCGCCGCGTGATCGCGCTGGTGCGGCAGGTGGAGCAGGCGCTCGGCGATCTGGTTCGCGTCGCCGGCCCCACGCTGGACGTCGAGCGGCTCAAGGATGAAGGGCGCGCGCCG
>JALRLM010000342.1 GCA_023254435.1 Hydrocarboniphaga sp. | reverse complement strand
AGAACCGCATCCCCGAGGTGCAGCTCACCAACCAGGACCTCAACCGCGACCTGGAGGCCCTGCTGGAGGCCGCAGAGCTGGACGAAGACCAGGAGAAGAAACTCGAACGCGAGTTTGGCCGCGAGTACCACATCATCACGCGCGAGGACCGCCTGGAGGCCATCGCCAAGGACGTGGTGGCGCACTTCACCGGGCGCGGCTACCGCGGCAAGGCGATGATGGTCTGCATCGACAAGGCCACCGCGGTGCGGATGTACGACAAGGTGCAGTCGCACTGGAAGGCCGAGATTGCGCGGCTCAAGGCCGAGCTGGCGCAGGCCAAGGGCGACAACCGCGAGGTGCTGATCGCCCGCATCAATCTGATGGAAGCCACGGACATGGCCGTGGTGGTGAGTCAGGGCCAGAACGAGGTCGAGGAGCTGAAGAAGAAGGGCCTGGACATCACGCCGCATCGTCAGCGGATGCTCAAGGACAACCTGGACGAGAAGTTCAAGGACGAGAACAACCCGCTGCGGCTGGTGTTCGTGTGCGCGATGTGGATCACCGGTTTCGACGTGCCGACCTGCTCCACGATCTATCTGGATAAGCCGATGCGGGCGCACACACTGATGCAGACCATCGCCCGCGCCAACCGCGTGGCACCGGGCAAGGAGTCCGGGCTGATCGTGGACTACGTGGGCATCTTCAAGGCGCTTCAGAACGCGCTCGCGATCTACGCCAAGCCGGGCGAGCGCAGCGGCGAACCGATCATGGACAAGTCGGCTCTCGTGGCGGCCCTCAGGGAAACCCTGGAGGACGCCCGCACGTTCGCTACGGGGCACGGCTTCAGTCTGGAGGCCATCGCCAAAGCGCAGGGCTTCGAGCGCATCAGCCGTATCGGTGAGGCCATCGAGGCCATCCTCGTCAGCGAGAACGACAAGAAGCAGTACCTTCAGATCGCCAGCCGTGTGTCACGCCTGTTCAAGGCCATCCTGCCGGACCCAATGGCCAACGAGCTGGCGCCGTTGTCGGTTCTGGTCGCCTACATCGCGGCCACGATCCGGGCACAGACGGACCCGCCCGACATCTCGTCCGTGATGGGGGATGTGGAGGAGCTGCTGAATGACAGCATCGCCACCGAGGGCTACCACATCGGCCCCGCGAGCCGGCCCGAGTCGCTGATCAACCTGTCCGAGATCGACTTCGAGGCGTTGCAGGCCAAGTTCGCACAGAGCCACAAGCACACCGAAGCCGAGAAGCTGCGGCGGCTGATCGAGGGCAAGCTGGCGCAGATGCTCAAGGTCAACAGCTCGCGCGTGGATCTCGCCGAGAAGTTCCAGATGCTGATCGACGAGTACAACGCGGGCAGCCAGAACATCGAGGCATTGTTCGCCGAACTGGTGAGGTTCGCCCGCGAGCTGACCGAGGAAGAGAAGCGCAGCGTCGCCGAGGGCCTCACTGAGGAGGAGCTGGCGCTGTTCGACATCCTCACCAAGCCCGAGCCGAAGCTCAGCAATGCCGAAGAAGCCGAGGCGAAGAAAGTGTGCCGCGAGCTGCTGGCAACACTGAAGCGCGAGAAGCTGATCCTGGACTGGCGCGAGAAGCAGCAGGCCCGCGCGGGCGTGATTCAGGCCATCAAGCTGGGCCTGCGCAAGCTGCCGTCGCCATACACCAAGGACGTGCGAGAGGAGAAACAGGCGCGGGCTTATGCTCACATCTACGATCGCTACTTCGGCGCCGGACACAGCGTATACCAGCCGACCGCAACCACTTAGCGGCCATCTGTATAGGCGAGCAGGCTCGTCTTCTGGCTGTTCGAATTTCCGGCGTTACTGCGATGAGTCATCGCCGATTCGATTGCTGGCGGCGTCATATGCCGCCAAGCGTTCACGCTTCCCGACGGCCATCACCATGATCACGATCGTCGTGTCGAAGACCCGATAGACCAAACGATAAGAACCGTGCTTGAGCTTGTAGCAATCTGGCATGCCGTGCAGCGCAGCCTTTGGGTTGCGGGGTTCTTCGAGGCGGGCCTCCAGCTTCTTTTTCAACGGCCTTCTGACGCTTTCATCCAGGTTCTTCCATTCCTTCAAGGCATCAGGATGGAACTCCAGCTCATAAGTCACTGAGTTTGACCTTCACCGGCGGCTCTTTGGATTGCATGCGGGATTTGACGACAGCCGCCAGCTGTAGGTCTTCGATGAGTTCGTCCAGATCGAGCTGTTCGAAGAGTTCGGCGGGGACAAGGTAGGACTGCGGCTTGTTGTGGCTCAACACCGCCACGACACGACCGTTGGCTTCCTTCATGACGCCCGATGGGTTCTTCTTCAGCTCGCTGATCGAAACAGCCAGATTCGCACGGATTGCATTGATGTTCATAGGTTCGATTTTGTCGTCAGATCGGCTTACGGGCTTACGTTACACCAAATTAAGGTCCAATTTAAGACCTAAATATAGGTCTCTTTCAAGATTCTGCACGATGCAGTGTGGACGCTTCAAGAACTTGAAGGGCCGGACGGCGGGTGTCGTCTGAGCCTCTCGCGCAGCCATCGGCACGTCGCAGCGCGATGCGGAGCTCAACCGAACATCGCCTGTGGCCGGGACGGTGCTTCCTTTGTTGCGCACATCATGTTATCTGTAACTTAAATAACAATTATGTTTCTTTCGTAACATGAATCCGTCCGACTGGTTGTTGCTGGTCCTTACGCTGCCGTCCGCGAACGCTTCGGCCCGTGTTCGCATCTGGCGGGCGCTCAAGGCGCAGGGATTCGCCGCGGTTCGTGATGGCGTCTATCTCGCGCCGGCCAACGAGGCCAGCGCGGAGGCGTTCGAGCGGCTGGCGGCGGAGATCGTCGAGCTGGACGGGGCGGCTCAGGTGATCGAGGCCAGGGCTCGCGATGCGGCGCAGCAGGCTGATTTCGAGCAACTCTTCGACCGTAGCGAGGACTACGAGGTGTTTCTGCGCGAGCTGCTGGCGGTGCGCAAGGGTCTGCACAAGCTGGCGCACCACGACATGCAGCGAGCCGAGCAGAAGCTGCGCCGTGTCTACGAAGGCATCGTGGCGATCGATCATTTTCCCGGCATGGCCTCCGCAAGGGCGGCGAACACCTGGGCGGACTTCACGGCGCTCGTTGCGTCCCATCTGGCGCCTGACGAGCCCCGGGCGACGAGTCGGGATATCCAGCCACTGAATCGGGCGGCCTTCCAGAACCGCACCTGGGCGACGCGCCGCAAGCTCTGGATCGATCGTGTCGCCAGCGCCTGGTTGATTCGCCGCTTCATCGACGAGAAGGCGAAGTTCGTCTGGCTCGAGAAGCCCGACGATTGCCCCAAGACCGCAGTGGGCTTCGATTTCGACGGCGCGGCCTTCACGCACGTGGGCGAGCGCGTGAGCTTCGAGGTGCTGGCCGCCAGCTTTGGCCTGGATCGCGACCGCGGCATCGCTCGCCTGGGCGCGATGGTGCGCAGTCTCGACGTGGGCGGCGAGTCCGTCGCCGAAGCCCCGGGCTTCGAAGCGCTGATGTCGGCAGCGCGAGGCCGTGGCGTCGACGACGACCGGTTGCTGGGCGAAATGTCGCCGGTGCTCGACGCGTTCTACGAATTCTATGCCGCGCAGCCCACGGGGAATTCCGCATGAAGCACTTGCCAATCGACATGCCTCGCTACTCCTTGTGGGACATCACCGCGTATTTCCTGAAGCTCGGCACGATCGGCTTCGGAGGCCCGGCGGCGCTCGTGGGCTACATGTATCGCGACCTGGTCGAGCGACGCCGTTGGATAACCGAAAGCGACTACAAGGAAGGCATGGCGCTGGCGCAACTGATGCCGGGGCCGCTGGCGGCTCAGCTCGCGATCTATCTCGGCTATGTTCACTACGGCGTGCGGGGCGCCACCGCGGTCGGGCTGATTTTCGTGCTGCCGTCGTTTCTGATGGTGCTGGCCTTGGGATGGCTCTATCAGCGTTACGACGGACTGGAGTGGATGCAGGCCGTGTTCTACGGTGTCGGAGCCGCCGTCATCGGCATCATCGCGCTCAGCGCGCACAAGCTGACGACGAAGAACCTCGGCCGCGACAAGCTGCTCTGGGGCATCGCGATCGTCAGTGCCGTGCTGACCGTCGTGACGGCCGAGGAAATCGCCTGGGCCTTCCTGGTCGGTGGCGTGCTGGTCTGGCTGCATCGCGCGCCTCCGAAGTGGTTCAGGCCCAGCGGTACGCTGCCCTCGGCCGCGATACTGTCGCCGGCCCTGCTGGCCGCCGATCATGCGCAGCTGCTGCAACTGTTCCTGTTCTTCGCTAAGGCCGGTGCCTTCGTATTCGGCAGCGGTCTCGCCATCATTCCGTTCCTGCATGGCGGCGTGGTCGACGAGTTTCACTGGCTCAGCGAGCGTCAGTTCGTCGATGCCGTCGCGGTGGCGATGATCACCCCAGGTCCCGTGGTGATCACGGTCGGCTTCATCGGCTATCTCGTCGAGGGTCTTCCGGGCGCTGCCGTTGCTGCACTTGCCACGTTTCTGCCCTGCTATCTGCTGACGATACTGCCGGCGCCTTACTTCAAGAAGTACGGCAAGCAGGCCGCGATCGTCGCTTTCGTGGATGGCGCGACGGCGGCCGCGGTGGGCACCATCGCGGGTGCGGTCGTCGTGCTCGGGCAGCGCTCGATCGTCGATCTGCCGACCGCGCTCCTGGCCGTCGGAGTCGCCGCCGTGCTGTGGCGCTTCAGGCAACTGCCCGAGCCCGTCGTCATCGCCGTCGCCGCCATCGCGGGTTTGATCGTGCATCCCTTGATGTCGGGCTGAGCCGGCGCGGGCTGGGCGGCGTCGCGTTCATGCCATCATGTATCCCGGTCGGCGACGAGAACTTTCGATGCGGCGTGCGTTTCAGTCCTTGCTCGTGGTCGCGAGTGCTTTGCTGCTCGCCTGCGGAGTGCCGAATTCCAGTTCGGCGAAGTCACCCGCAAGCAGGACGGGCCAGATCGAGCCCGCGGCCGGCCAGGACGTGGCCACGTTCGCAGGCGGCTGCTTCTGGTGCATGGTCGCGCCTTTCGTCGATCTTCCGGGCGTGGTCTCCGTCACTTCCGGATACAGCGGTGGTGACGTGGCGAATCCGAGCTACGAACAGGTCTCCAGCGGCAACACGGGACACGCCGAGGCGGTGCAGATCGTGTTCGATCCCAGGCAGCTGAGCTTCGAGACGCTGCTGTCGATCTTCTGGCGCAGCATCGATCCGACCGATGCCGCCGGACAGTTCTGCGATATCGGAACGCAGTACCGCACGGCGGTGTTCTTTCACGGTGAACAGCAGCGGCAGCAGGCCATCGCCTCGCGTGATGCCCTGGCGGCGACGGGATCGCTGGGCGCGCCGGTGGTCACCGAGATCACGGCCTACACCGCGTTCTATCCCGCCGAGGATTATCACCAGGATTACTTCCGCAAGAACGAACTGCGCTACCAGGCCTACCGCGCGGGTTGTGGTCGCGACGCCAGGCTCCGCCGCCTGCACGGCAAGGACGCGCTGACTTCTCACTGAGCACGGCCCGCATGAGCTTTCATGGCGTGCAGGACCTGATGCGCGGGCCTGCCGGCGCCTGAGCGACCCGGCGATCAGCGCCGGGCAAGCGATATGTTGTCTGGTGTATAGCGCTACACTCCGGATATCGAACGGAGCGATATCGGGGGTTGCGTGCGCACTGGGAAATGGATGCTGGTGGCGGCGCTGGCCTGGTCGTCCGCCGTTTCGGCGGATTCGGCCTGCGAAGGGTTCAAGTGGGACGTGTCGCGCGAGCACCGCCTGTTCATGGGCGAAGCGACGGCGGCGACGGCGGGCAAGAGCCTGGACGACGCTCCCGTGCTGCAGCTGGATCGACTCTACGAGTTGGGCCTGTCGCCTCAGCCCGACGTGCGTCTGCCGGTGCCGTCGAGCAAGAAGATGCTGGCCGACGGCGCCAATGCGGGCCTGGTCCGGCTCAAGCTGTCGCAGGCCGGCCAGTATC
>JALRLM010000340.1 GCA_023254435.1 Hydrocarboniphaga sp. | reverse complement strand
CCAGCTTTAGCCGATACAAGCCGATACAAAATGTGGGGTGAATTGGGGGTGGTCGCTCGTCGTCGGGCCAAATTCCGCAACGATTACAATGGTTTGGCTCAGTCAAATGGCGGAGGGAGCGGGATTCGAACCCGCGATACGGTTTGACCCGTATACACGCTTTCCAGGCGTGCTCCTTAAACCACTCGGACATCTCTCCGGAAACGACTTATGTGCTGCAGGCCGCGAAGCGGGGCGCGATTATACCTGCGCCGCCACGCGCAAGCTCTACTTTTTTTTGACCCGCTTGGGGTCGGGCGTCACGATGCTGTCGACGGCGGCGTAATACGGTGGCTTGTCGAGACAGACCCCGTTGCCCTCGGCATCGGCGGCTCCGTAAGGCACCGGATTGGCCACCGGAGGCGGAATGCGCAGGGCGGTCGGCGATTCGGGCAGCTTGAGGTCACCGACCGGCTCCAGCACCGGGCGCTCTTCCGCATTCTGATACGCCTGTTCGCCCAGGCAATAGCGGTTGCTGGCGCAGCCGGACAGCAGCATGCCCGCCGCGATCGCGGAGAGCAGCAGGGGGTGCCTCATGAAAGAACTCCAGCGCTGATGAGAGCCGATTCGACACGCATGACACTCGATGATTCCATCGGCACGAGCGGAAGCCGGATGCCGCCCGGGATGCGGCCCATGCGCTCGAGCGCCCACTTGACCGGAATCGGACTAGGTTCGACGAACAAGTCGCGATGCAGGGCTGCGAGCTTCTCGTCGATGGCGGCCGCCTGGGCCGCATCGCCAGCCAGCGCGGCCGAGCACATCTCGTGCATCAGGCGCGGCGCGACATTGGCCGTGACCGAAATGTCGCCGTGGAAGCCCAGCACGATCGATTCGCGCGCGGTCGCGTCGTCGCCCGAGTACAGCGCAAAGCCTTGCGGCAGACCCAACGCGAGCAGATCACGCGAGCGCGACAGCTCACCCTTGGCCTCCTTGAGGCCGATGATGCCGGGAACGGCGGCGAGACGGCCGACCGTGGCCGGCAGCATGTCGACGCCGGTGCGGCCCGGCACGTTGTAGACGATCAGCGGCAGGTCGACGGTTTCGGCGACCTTGCGGAAATGGCGGTACAGGCCTTCCTGCGGCGGCTTGTTGTAGTACGGCGTGACCAGCAGCGCGGCATCGACACCGACGGCCTTGGCCGCCGTGGTCAATTCGATGGCCTCGCTGGTCGAATTGGCGCCGGTGCCGCCGATGACCGGAATGCGGCCGGCGGTTTTCAGAACCACGCGACGGATGACTTCGATGTGCTCGTCGACGGAAAGCGTCGCCGACTCACCCGTGGTGCCCACGGCAACGATGGCATCGGTGCCTTCGGCGATATGCCATTCGACCAGACGGTCCAGGCAGGCGAAGTCCACCGCTCCATCGGCGCTCATGGGCGTGACCAGTGCGACGAGACTGCCCTTGATCATGGCGATATGCAGGTTGTTCTATGAATTATGGAAATCCGGCAGCCGCGCGGCGCCGAAAAAGCGGGCGCGAGTATAGCGTGCGAACGCCGCCGGCACCGCCTCCGCAACTGCGCGCGAGCCACCCGCGACCCGCCCTGGCGAATGGTTCGACTTTTCGGGGGCGGCTGCCTAAACTGAATCCGTCCACCCTGATCGCGACACGATGTCCTCCCAAGACAGCCTGCTTTCCATCTCCGTTCTCGCTCGCGCTCGTCCGAACATTCCTCTTGAGCTGTTCCGCTCCATCCGCGAACGCGGCTGCGAGGTGGAGGACTGCCGGATTGCCCCTATCGGCGATCGCCTGGCGGCCAACCTCGTCGTGTCGGGCAACTGGAGCGCGCTGGGCCGTCTCGAAACCGCCCTGCCGGGCATCGCGCAGAAGCTGGATCTGCAGGTTCGCTTCGAGCGCTGCGGCCCACGCGAACAGAACCCCGAGTTTCGCCCCTATGCGGCCGACGTGATCGCCCCGCAGCAGCCCGACCTGCTCGTCCACCTGCTGGAGTTCTTCAGCGGCCAGGATGTCGAGGTGGCCGAGATTTCCACCCAGAAGTACGCCTCCAATTACACCGGGGCCGAAATGTGCAGTGTGCAGATGGTGCTGCACGTGCCGGTGAACCAGCATCCGCAGGCCCTGCGCGAGTCGTTCATGGACCTGTGCGACGACCTTAACGCCGACGGCATGCTGGACCCGATCAAGACCTGAGCCAGCCGCTCCACGACACGACCGACGAGAGCAAACCCGCGAGCCCAATGAGCATCAGCCCCGGCGACTCCCTTCCCGACCTGACCCTGCCCGCCTCCGGCGGCCGCACCATCAGCCTCAAAAAGGAGTACGCGGGCAAAAAGCTCGTGCTGTACTTCTATCCCAAGGACAACACGCCCGGCTGCACGCTCGAAGGCCAGGATTTTGCGCGGCTCCACCCCGAATTCAAGAAAGCCAAGGCCGAGGTTGTCGGCGTGTCGAAGGACAGCGTGCGCTCGCACGACAACTTCTGCGCCAAGTACGGCTTCCCGTTCTCCTTGCTGTCCGATACCGACGAAGCGGCCTGCCAGGCCTTTGGCGCCATCGTCGAGAAGGCTCTTTACGGTCGAAAGTACATGGGCATCGACCGCTGCACTTTTCTGTTCGACGCTTCCGGAAAGCTTGTGCGTGAGTGGCGCAAAGTGAAGGCCAAAGGCCATGCCGAAGCGGTGCTGGAGGCGGTAAAGGCGGTCTAGCGGCACGCGGTTGCTTCTGTTGTCCGGGCGACGGGGAGATCGGCCCCGTCGCAAACCCACTCTCCCTACGGACTCCCGTGAAGAAAAAGATCTTCGTACTCGATACCAACGTGCTCATGCACGACCCGAGCAGCCTGTTCCGCTTCGAGGAACACGATCTGTTCATCCCCATGGTGGTGCTCGAAGAACTCGACGGCCTCAAGAAAGGCACTTCGGACACCGCACGCACCGCGCGTCAGGTCAGTCGCCAGCTGGACGAACTGGTCGCCAACAAAAATCAGTCGCAGATCGAAAAAGGGCTGCCGATCCCCAGCGGCCTGCGTCGCAATATCCAGGGTGGCGGTCGCCACGGCGAGCCGGCCAGCGGACGCCTGTTCTTCCAGACCGAGCCCACCCAGACCAGCCTGCCCGGCATCCTGCCGGGCAACAAACCCGACAACAGCATTCTGCTGACTGCCCTGGCGCTGCAGGAACAGCAGCCCAGCCGCAAGATCACGCTGGTCAGCAAGGACATCAACCTGCGCCTCAAGGCCGCCATCGTCGGCGTGCACACCGAGGACTACCACAACGACCAGGTGCTCGAGGACCTGGATCTGCTGCCCGCGGGCTACACCGAACTGACCGCAGACTTCTGGCAGACCCACGGCGACAAGATGGAGAGCTGGCAGGACGAGCGCGGCCGTGCCAGTTACAAGCTGCGCGGCCCCGGCGTGAAGGACTGGTACGCCAACCAGTTCCTGTTCATGCCCGACGAAAGTGATCGCGGCCTTGAACTGAGCGTGCAGTCCATCGAGGACGACACCGCCAAGCTGCGCGTGATCCGCGATTACCGCAGCGGCAAGACGCCGGTCTGGGGCATCCACGCCAAGAACCGCGAGCAGAATTTCGCGCTGAACCTGCTGCTCGACCCCGACATCGACTTCGTCACGGTGCTCGGCCCGGCCGGCACCGGCAAGACGCTGCTGACGCTCGCGGCCGGGCTGTCGCAGACGCTCGAGACCAACCGCTTCAGCGAGAT
>JALRLM010000133.1 GCA_023254435.1 Hydrocarboniphaga sp. | reverse complement strand
CGTCGCCAGTACAGCGTCAACGCCTGCCTGCCGGTGGATGTCATGGGCGTATACGTGCTGTTGCCCGACGCCCTGTAAGCGCCATGAAGAAAATCAAAAGAACCCAGGCCGCGCTCAACCTGCCGACACTCACGCTGGAAGGTGGGCTGTTCCTGCCCGACCAGTTGGAGAAGGCCGCTCTTGGTAGCGCCCAGTGGCAAACCGAATCCGACTACGGAACGCCGAAAGGTCTCAAGCTCCAGGACGACTACAGCCGGGCCTTCCAGATCGCCTGCGCGCAGTGGAAGCACTTCGCAGCGCAGCTCGAGCGGGCCGATGTGGACGCTGTCGCGCTGACCCAGACCTTTGTGCAGGAGCTGCTTCGCGACGTCTTCGGTTACTCGCTGCAAAGTGTTTCTGGCATCACGGTCGGTGAGCGGCGTTACCCGGTCGGCGTACTGGCCAGCGGCGTCCCCGTGGTGGTCGCACCGCATACCCTGGCGCTCAGCGATGGCGATCCACGTTTTGCCATCGCCGGTGCCGGCGTGCGCAAGAAATCCGCATTCATGCTGGCGCAGGAACTGCTCAACGCCAGCCCAGAGCACCTCTGGGGTATGGCCTGCAATGGCAAACAGCTGCGTCTGCTGCGTGACGCCGCCACCCTGACGCGTCCCAGCTATCTCGAAGTGGACCTGGCTGATCTGCTCGGTGGCCAGCGTTACGCCGAGTTCGCCAACGTCTGGCGCCTGCTGCATGCCAGCCGTGCCGCTGGCGAACCCGCGAACTGCATCTGGGAACGCTGGCGTGCTGCCGGCCAGGAAGAGGGCACGCGTGTCCGCGACGGTTTGCGCGTTGGCGTGACCGATGCCCTGCTGTCCCTGGGCGAAGGCTTCCTCCAACATCCGGCCAACGAGGCCTTGCGCGCTGCGCTACACAACGGTCAGCTCAGCAAAGACGACTACTTCCAGCAGCTGCTGCGCCTGATCTACCGCCTGATCTTTGTGTTCAGCGTGGAAGAGCGCGGCCTGCTGCATCCGAAAGATGACAGTAAGTCGGCGCTGGCTGCGAGGCGCGCCTACGCCGAAGGCTATGCCCTGGCGCGCCTTCGCGAACTAAGCCTCAAGCGGCGCGCGCGCAATCGCTTCGATGACCACTGGCAGGCACTCTGTATCGTCTTCAAGGGCCTGAGCGAGGGTGAGCCGAGGCTGGCTCTGCCCGCGCTTGGCGGTTTGTTCGCGAGCACGCAGTGCCCACAGCTGGATGCCGCGAGCCTGGACAACGCCCATCTGCTGGCCGCCATGCAGAAGCTGCGCTGGGCCAGTCACAAGGGCGTCCTCGCGCCGGTGGACTACCGCAACATGGGGCCGGAGGAGCTGGGCAGCGTTTACGAAAGCCTGCTCGAACTCGTGCCAGAAGTGGATCTCACCGCACGCAAGTTCGGCTTCGTGGGCCTCACCTCGGAAGGCAGCACCGCCGGCAACGCTCGCAAGCTCAGCGGCAGCTACTACACGCCCGATTCACTGGTGCAAGAGCTGATCAAGTCCGCACTCGACCCTGTGATTGCCCAGCGGATCGAGGCGCGGCCGGATGCGCCAGTGGAGGCACTGCTCGCCATTCGCGTCGTGGACCCGGCCTGTGGAAGTGGCCACTTTCTCTTGGCCGCCGCGCGCCGCCTGGCCGAAAAACTGGCGCAGCTGCGGGCCGCGGACGGCGAACAAACCGAGCAGGGCTTTCGCCATGCGCTGCGCGAGGTCGTCGCCAGGTGCATCTTCGGCGTCGACCGCAATCCCATGGCCATCGAGCTGGCCCGCACGGCGCTGTGGCTGGAGGGCTTCGAGGAAGGCCGGCCGCTTGGGTTTCTCGACCATCACCTGCAGGTGGGCGATGCGCTGCTGGGTCTCACCGACCTCAAGGCACTGGAGCGCGGCATCGCCAAGGATGCCTTCAAGCCGCTGTCCGGTGACGACAAGGACGTCTGCAAGCAGCTTGCGAAAACCAATGCGGCGGCGCTGAAAGACCTTGAGAAAAAGCGCAACGCCAAGGCATTTGGTCAGCTCGATGTGGCCAGCGCCGCAGGCAGCGGCCTTGCGGAACTGCAGGCGATCGAGGCGCTGCCGGAAGACACCACGAAGCAGATTGCCGCCAAAGAAACCGCCTACCAGGCTTTTCTTCAGCAGACGAAGACCAGCCGACTGGCCCATGCGGCCGATTTGCTTGTCGGTGCCTTCCTGCTGCCGAAGCTCGAGGCCTCGAAGGACCGGATTCCGACCAGCGCCACGTTGTATCTCACCTTGCTCGGCGATCAGCTGCCCCCGCAGCAGCAGAACGCGCTGGCTGCCGCGCAGGCCGGTTGTGCGCAAGCGCGAGTGTTCCATTGGCCGCTCGGGTTTCCACAGGTGTTTGCCAGTGGCGGCTTCGACTGCGTTCTGGGCAATCCGCCCTGGGAGCGCATCAAGCTGCAGGAAGAAGAGTTCTTCGCCACCCGCCACCGCGACGTGGCCGAAGCGAAGAACAAGGCCGAGCGCGCCCAGCGCATCCAGTGGCTCAGTGAGGGCATGCTGGCCCAGCATCTGTTCCCGCAGCTAGAGCACTCGCCCCACGAGCGGGCGGCTGAGCAGCGCCTCTATGCGGAGTTCATCACGGCGCGTCGCACGGCCGAGGCCGCGAGCCTGTTCGCGCATGTGAAGGGCGAAGATGGCGGTCGTTATCCGCTGACCGGCGTGGGGGACGTGAACACCTACGCGCTGTTTGCCGAAACCATCAGCCAGATCACCCACGCCAGCGGACGTGCGGGATTCATTGTGCCCACGGGCATCGCCACCGACGACAGCACCAAAGCCTACTTCGCCCATCAAACCCAGACGGGCCGGCTAGTCAGCCTCTACGACATCGAGAACCGTGAGGCGGTATTCCCATCGGTGCACCGCAGCTACAAGTTCTGCCTGCTGACCCTGGGGGCCGCTGCGGAGGCCGAGTTTGTCTGCTTCGCTGCGCAGGTCAGCCAGCTGAGCGATCCCCGTCGTCGCTTCACGCTGACACCAGACGAGTTCCGCCTCATCAATCCCAACACGCTGACCTGCCCAATATTCCGCAGCGAGCGCGATGCGGAGCTGACCAAGAAGCTCTACCGCGCCGCGCCAGTGCTGATTAATGAGAACCGAGATGACGGAAACCCTTGGGGCATTTCGTTCATGCGCATGCTGGACATGGCTAACGACAGTCACCTATTTGCCGATGCGCCGGGTAAGGGGCTGCTGCCACTGTATGAGGCCAAGCTAACCCATCAGTTCGATCACCGCTGGGCCACCTACGGGGCGGACGGCGATAGCCGCGACCTAAGCGAAGCCGAGAAGGCTGACCCCGACTGCACCATCACGCCGCGCTACTGGGTCGGTCGCGATGAAGTGGAGCAGCGTCTGAGGGACAAGGGCTGGACGCGCGGTTGGTTGATGGGATGGCGAGATATTTGTCGGGCTACAGACTATCGAACGCTGATTGCGAACGTGATCCCGAAGGTGGCCGTCAACGACAAGTTCTTGTTGATGATGCCCAGCTGCGGGCCCGAGCTGGTGGCGGCGTTGCTTGGATGCTTGAACAGCTTGGTCTGTGATTTTGTTGCGCGCCAGAAGGTGGGAGGCACTGCATTCAAATACTTCACCATGAAGCAAATCGCAGTCCTTCCGCCAAACAGATACAGCGAAGCCGATCTCGCCTTCATCGTACCTCGTGTGCTTGAACTGACCTACACGGCCCACGACCTCTCTGACTGGGCAAAGGACCTCGGCCATGAAGGCTTGCCATTCCGCTTCGACCCCGGTCGCCGCGCCAATCTCCGCGCCGATCTCGATGCCTACTACGCACGTCTCTACGGACTCACCCGCTCCGAACTGCGCTACATCCTCGACCCTGCTGACGCGATGGGTGAAGACTATCCATCGGAAACGTTCCGAGTGCTCAAGAACAACGAGCAGCGCGCGTTTGGGGAGTACCGTACGCAGCGGCTGGTGCTTGAAGCTTGGGATCGGCTGGAAAGCGGGGTGCTTCGCTGATGTTGACTCACATGAAGCTGGAGAACTTCAAGATCTGGCGCAGTACAGGGCCGATTCGTCTGGCGCCGATCACGCTGCTGCTCGGCACTAACTCCTCCGGTAAATCCAGCCTGATCCAGAGCCTGTTGCTGATTCGTCAGACGGTCAAGAGCGACGATCCGGGCCTCGATCTCGACCTGGGCAACCCAGATGCCGGCGACACGGTGACCTTGGGTCAGTTCAAGGACCTCTTGTGCCGCCACGGTGCCGCTACCGAGACAACGCCAGCCACCCAGGTTGGCATCGAGTTTCGTTGGCAGGAGGGCGGCGAGGCATCGGTCTCGACGCTGTTTTCAGCTCGTTACCGCAAAGGCAAGGCGGGTAGTGCAGATCTGGAGTTCCTTCGCCTGGGCCGGGACGGGGAAGGCTTCTCGGTCCAGCGGCGCAAGCCCGGTATCTATCGTTTGACCCTGGGCACGCAGTCCAAACCCCTGGGCCAGAGCGCCGACTTCCGGCCCGAGCGTTCGTTCGCGTTTTCGGCGGCCACGCTCAATAAGCTCGGCGAGAGAGCCGACGCGATCCGTCCGGTGGGACCGCAGCTGCTCGATGAACTGAGCCGCATCATCTACCTCGGCCCGGTGCGCCGTCTTGCCCAGCGTGACTACGTGTGGGCCGGCCGCATGCCGGAGCACATCGGTGACGACGGCGCCAAAGCCATCGACGCACTCATCGCCAGCGGCATCGTCTGGCAACAGACGAAGCGCAAGAGCGCCGAGTCCATGCCTCCTGAAGCCGAACTGTTCACCCAGGCCATCCGTTGGCTAAGGGAAATGAACCTCGCCGATGGCCTGGCCGTGCGCGGCCTGGGCGGCTCGGCGCGCTACGAACTGATGATCGAGAAGGATGGCGAGGCCAGCAACATCAAGGATGTCGGCGTCGGTGTCTCGCAGGTGATTCCGGTGGTGGTCGCTGCCTTGTTCGCGAAGCCTGGACACATCGTCATCATCGAAGAGCCAGAAAGCCACCTCCACCCCTTGGCGCAAAGCCTGTTGGCCGATCTGTTCGCGCAGATCAGCCGGGAGCGGCAGGTGCAGTTCATCATCGAGACGCACTCAGAGCACCTGTTCCGACGCATGCAAACCTTGATCGCGAAGCAGGAGATCAAGCCGGAGGAGGCCGCCGAGTATTTTGTCGAGCGGGACGGCAAGGCGGCGAAGCTGCGAGAGCTGGTACTCGACGATTTCGGTCGTGTTAAGAATTGGCCGGACGGATTCTTCGGTGATGCGCTGGGCGAGACCCGGGAGCAAGCGCGTCTAATGTTCGAGCGGAAGAAGGAGTCGGGGGCATGAGAGCGCGGTATGTGGTGGATACCAACGTGCTGATTGCGGCCAGTGCTGCCGATCCCATTCATCCCAAGGATATCGACGCAACACCGGCTGACCCGACGCTGCGTCGCGCAGTCTGGGCGTGGCTGAACCAGTTTCAGCAGAGTGAATCGCGCTTGGTACTGGACGAGGCTGGCAAGATTTACGATGAGTACAACAACAAGCTGGGTTTCAACGATTTCGGCATTCAGGTCGTGCTGCACAAGTGGAGCACCGTTGCTGTAGACGATGTGCCAGTGGATTACGACGAGCAAGGTGACGGAGTCCTGCCTGTTGCACTGAACCCCATCATTCACGATGCCGCGGATAAAAAGATGGTCGCGGCGGCGCTGGCGTCGCACATTCTGCATGGTGAAGGATGCGTGGCTTTCGCGGGCGACACTGACTGGCACGATTGGGAGGCTGCGCTCACGAAACACCAAATCTTGCTAGAACCTATCATCGAGGCATGGTCTCGGCACAAGCATGCCGAGAAGCAGGCGCGCTGAGCGTTGCAGCCCATGCCTGATTTCTTCCGCTACCCTCACACCCCCCACCTGGCATGGCTGGGGCAGGGTGAGCCTCGCGACGACAAGGTGCTTTCCGCTGTTGAGGTAAAGGCCCTACTGGCCGATGAGGTAGTGGTGGAGGAGAAGCTCGACGGCGCGAACCTCGGCCTCTCGGTCGGCCCTGACGGAGGACTGCGAGCTCAGAATCGCGGCTCGTATCTTGCCGAGCCCCACGCCGGCCAGTTCGCGCGACTGCCAGCATGGATCGCGCATCACGAGTTGCCGCTGCGCGCGATGCTTCGCCCCGATCTCATCTTGTTCGGCGAATGGTGCGCAGCACGGCACTCACTCGACTACAGCGCGCTGCCGGATTGGTTCCTCGTATTCGACGTCTACGATCGCAGCGCGTGCCGTTTCTGGAATTCGTCACGGCGTGCAACGTTTGCCAGGGAGGCGGGCTTGGCGACGGTGCCTGAGGTGTTTCGCGGAAGGACAACGCTTGTCGATCTGAAAAAGCTGGTGGCGACTGCTTCTAGCCAGTATCGGCGCGGCGGTTTGGAGGGGCTGGTGATTCGCCGCGAATCATCTGAGTGGGCGGAGGCACGCGCCAAGCTGGTTCGACCCGATTTCACGCAGGCGATCGACACCCACTGGCGGAAGCGGGCCATTGAGTGGAATCGCGTCGACTATTCAATCGCAGGGTCGAAATGAATCCTCTACAGCGCGCCATCGCTGAAAAGATCGGCAACGACAGCGGCTTTGAGCACGTCCTGAGGTCGGGCATCGATGGCGTTACCCTGGTATCGGCGCGCCATTCCGTACAGGCCATGGTGTCGTTGACGGGGGCTGTCTATCTCGCGCGATTTCCATCGGCTTCCCTCACCTTGCTGTCGGAGCTCGATCGCAGTTTTCCAGCTGCTCGCAGTGGCGCCGACCGGTTCTCTCTATCAAGTGAGGCAGCGCTTTCTCAGTTTCTGCGCCGTGCAGCCAGCTTGGCGCGCTCGCTGCCGAGCCAGGCGGCGAACGACTTCCAGCAGGCGGTGACAGCGGAGCTGTCGGCCTTGCCGGCTGGCATGGCGGGGACGGAGGTCGAGCGGCTGGTTCGGCAACGTGTAGGCCAGGACAAGTTCCGGACCGCGATGCTGGACTACTGGGGCGGTGCATGCGCAGTCACCGGCGTCGCGATACCCGCGGTCCTGCGCGCCAGCCACGCAAAGCCGTGGGCGGAATGTACGTCGGACGCCGAGCGGTTGGATGTATTCAACGGCTTTCTCCTCAGTGCCAATCTGGATGCCTTGTTCGATCGCTTCCTCATCAGCTTCGATCACAACGGCGAGATCATGGTCGCACCCGTGCTAGCTGGAACGGATTTGCGGCCGTTAGGGGTTGCCGCCGGGATGAAACTACGTTGGCTCAATCCATTGCATGGCCCGTACCTCGCACAGCATCGTGCGCGACTGAGACATGGAGGCTGAGTACATGAATTCTCGCCGTTCGATGGGCGAGGATTTCGTGGTGGTTAAGGCCAGGTAGCCGGGGAATGGACTGGAGGCTATTTCCTTTTGCCGAGACTCGGCGATCCTCCTGAAATAATTCTTGTGGCGGGGCGTCCCGCGGCCTTTTTGTTTTGAAGACGTTCTTCTTTTTGTCGGGCTATCAGAGGATTCAAATCCCATCGAACTTTTAACTTCTTCCGCTCGTGAAGCTGGCTGTGGGCTTGAAGATTGGCGCCTTTGATCTCGACTCGACAGATTGCGCAACATATTGTCGCTTCTGGGACGACGAGAACCGTATCTCTTCTAAGCGCGGTAAAGGCTTCCTCGAATGTGATCTCACCCCGTTCGGCGATTTTCAGGGCTTGGTATCTGAGCCACTTATCGTCCACGGAACTCGACCATAGTCTGGGTGAATGGGCTGCGCAGTTGTCAGTGAACGCTGAATGGCTCCTCTGCGCGAGCGCTTCCCAGCGTAGCTTCGAGCCAGCTGCTTTTTCGCCTTAAATTCTCGAGAGACCTTGGTCAGCCGACAAGCGGACGGCCTTGGCTCGATGCGGGAGGCTGATTCACCCGGATGGTAGGAACCTTGGTAATTGTCGGCCCCTTCGATTCTTCTGTGTCAATCGCCTAGTCAACCCGAAGTGAGCCAGCCAACCCGATCACCGTTGCGTGGTCACCGGTCCTTAGCAAATAGTCACGCGGTGAGATTGGGGGCAGTTCCTCGTGGGTCAGATCGACATTGGGCGTTACCAGCCAGGAGAGCACTTCAAGGGTGCTGGTCGAGTGCGGAAACGCCGGCAAGATCGAACGAAGGCCCGGCAGTTCGCGATTCTCATGAAACTGAAGGGCTGGCAAGCGGGATTCTCGCCCATCAGAGAGCTTGAGCAGTGTGCGATTCCTGATGCGCTGACGGATGCTGGATGTGCTTACGCCCAACATCGCGGCTACTTCGGCAACAGGCAGTCCCGTCAAGAACAGATCGAAAAACACAGATGCAGACTGACGGCGAGCATGTGCGGCTCGTTGCTGCGTTGTCGGTCCAGGAAGCATGTCCACACGGCGGATGGCTTCCAACTCTCCCTCGGTCAACGCGCGATCCGGAGTCAGCGAAGCTGGCGTGAGATCACCGCCTGGGCTTGCGAACGCGGCCGCGGCAGCTCGGACGTAATCGAGATCGCTAGCGGGTTGGCGAGAGACGTTGATTGCCTCTAGAAGCGGGTGCCGAGGCATGGCTCCGATCTCCTCAAGTGCTCGCCGTCAGTTTGCGCGGTTTGAAGCGCCGCATCCACGGTCGATCCGTGTTTGCGTTGGCTGTCGAGCCTCGACAGGGCGATCTGCCGCCTTGCGGTCGAAAGCAAATCTGAGCTTAGGCAATCGGAAGCGGGTCGTGCTGCTGTAGCAGATCTAGGTATAGCTGCCGATTCCGTTGATCGTGCTTTACAGCAAATCCAGGCATAGCTGGTGATTCACCAGCAAATCCAGCTTTAGCCAAAAACGATCTGGCCCAGACTCGTGAAAATCTGGGCCAGATGTTGTCCCTACGCTGTGCCTCACAATCAATGTGACGCACACCATGGAATGACTCTTATATTTTCAATGTAATCAGTCACATGAATATACAATATGGCATCGCCTGACTCGGAAAAGAACGGCGACTGGCGACTCTCGATGACCCCAAGAATACCATCCGGCTGCTTTGCAGGCCGATTCCTGCGGGGCGGAATGTGACAGGAAGAAGTGACTCCCAATGCCGATGGATGGCTCTAGGAGACGGGACCGTTGGGGAGATGAGGTGCTAGGCCTCGCCGTGAGTTTGGAAAACGAGACTAGGGGTATCGCGTGGAGTATCAGCTTGCAGACCTTCGGACAGAAGCAGCCGAGCTGTTCGGCTCTCGGACTGCTGCGGACGACTGGATGCGACAGGAGCAGCCTGCCCTCGACTTCCAGCGTCCGATTGACTTGGCCGGGACAACGGAGGGGCTCGTCACGCTCCGCCACCTGCTCGGACGTATCCGGCACAACGTCTACACCTGAAGCCATCGCTCGGCATTTCTCGTGACGGGTGCGTGGGGCGCCGACTAAGCCTCACGATCGAACCATCCAGCCTCGAAATCATAGCTCTGAGAAGCCAGTGGGGTGCAGATCCGAGATACTGCGCCATGGTGCTAGGGTGGAGAGGCCGGGCGCCGCGGAGTCCCTGCTGGCCGCTTCAAAATGCACCACCTTCGGCCAGATCAAAATGCGCAGTCGTTGTCACACTACTCCGTGCGTGGCACCTGGACTGACGGTGGGTTGAGGATTTTCTCTTTCGCCGCCTCGAATACCGCTTCAGGCAGGAAGCCGTATTCGTAGCGTCCAGCGGGAGTCAGGCGCAAATCCGGGCCGGGCCACTTGAAGATGTTGACCTCAGAGGTGATGACCCACGAGCGCTCACCGTCCAGCCCCAGGCGTCGGCGAGTCGCCTCCGTCAGCTCAACCGACTGCAGCGGGTCTTCGGGGATGGCATGGGTGATCGGGGCAACGATGACTTCGAGGTCATCGCCCTGTCCCTGCATCGCCAGAATCACGGCACAAGGACGGTCCTTTCGGCCGTCAACCAAGCCCCTTTTGTATTCGTGCGTCCAGAGGTAGGCGTAGCGAATCACCAACGCAGGCGTTGGCTTCGGGTAGTCCGGCATTAGCCCTCGACTTCGTGGTTGAAGCCCGCAGTTTCCGCTGGCGCCTCAGCGGCCGCGATTGCTCGGCGCAAGTCCTGCGGCAGCTCAGCTGTCGCAATCACACGGCGATCCAGCCGGCGCAGGCGCTCGTACTCCTCGACACTGATCATCACGATTTGCGGCCTTCCGTATGCCGTCACCTGGATGGGGTCGCGCTTCGCGAGGTCGGTGAACGCGCCAAAATTCTTAGCAACATCGGAACTGGTGACTGTCTGCATGGCGCGCTCCTTCGAATGGCAATGTCATCTTACGGAACTCACACAACATCCGCAAATTACGGAAAATTACACGTTGGCGCCGCTGACGGCAGTCCGTTGATCGCCGTTCGGCCCGGCGGCGCATTTTGATCTGGCCGAAGGTGGAGCATTTTGGGCGGCCATCAGCGGCGGAGCATCGACTCGCAGATGCGGTCGGCGGGCCTGCTAGTCATGTTATGAGTCGATGAAGGTTGCGCCCAGGAACGCTTGATCGGATCCGGTTACAAGTTTTTTCAACAGGGCGTGATCGGATCCGACACCAATGAAGAGAAAATGGCGCTTGGCGTTTTGCTGTAGGTTTATGGCGTCGCGTGCAGATTTGAGCGCGCGTAGTAGCGATTGGCCAGGCTCTTCAGCGCAGACATATTCGATGGGCTCCAGGATCAACACCGTATCTGCCATGGCCTGGTCTACCAGCATCTGCAACATCACAGCCAGGGTCGCTCCATCCTCATAGGGTTCGATCCTTGGGCGGCCTTGCCGCTCGAGTTCTCGAGAGACAGCAGAACGGACTCGCTCATGTGGAGTAGCGAGTCCTTCGCCGTCTATTGAGACGGAGAGGACCAACGCGCCATGGGACTCCAGAGCGGAAACTAACTGATCGTGTAAGGGCAACTGTCTTGACAGGAATACGCCTGAGCGCAGTCCGATGTCGAGCGCTCTCGGGCGGAGCAAGCGGCGGGCAAAATCCTGCGCGGGATCAGGACCAGACTCGTCCGAGAGGGTGTCGCTTGACGCGATCAACCTAGCCATCCTTCCGGGAGGCCGCATCGAGCTTCCATTCGCCGAGCTGCCAGCCGGCCAAATGGTTTCTGCCCTCGCATAATCATTGAAAGGTTTCCATCCGATACGCGAAACTGACGAGCGAAAGTCGTCGCGCCGTGATGCGTCGCTACCAACTCGATGAGTCGCTTGACCCGAGGGCTTTCGACCTTATCCCATGCGACAGTGGACTTTCTTCCAGCCCGCGATGCGTAGCTCTTGACGTCCCTTACGGCCTTCAGATCAGCCTCTGCAATGGCACTCCGCCTGTAGACGTTGACCAAAGTGCCCATAGGCTCTGGATTGACGCCCACCTCGACGAGTTTGTCTGGGAGGTTCGTGGGATTGAGCCCGAGCTGGTTTGCCAACGCTCCGACCACGATGAATTCACGGTCAAAAGCTTCTACTGACTCTTTCGACAGGACCAGTCGGTGTCGCGTGCTCTCGCGATGGAGTGCCAGCCATCCAGCTGCAGCAAGATCTGCTACGACTGCATGATAGGTGCCTAGTAACGAGCAGGCATTCCTCGCCAGGACGGCATCGTCAGAATGGCTAAGGCTCCGCGTGTATCGCTCGGAATCTTTGTAGGCGACCATTAGATCGCCCAGGGTGTTACCGGCTCCACGAAAGACTGACATCCGGCCGCCCAAGATTTCCTGGATCACCTCAGGCGCATGCAGCACCCGGATGCTGGTCAGGCGTCGGGCATTTTCAACCGGGATTGCGTGCTCAAACAGCGCGGCAATGAAGCGGTGCAGATCCGAAAGCGAGACCATGCGGAACTTGTGTTTCCTGCCGGAATCGTCGACCTCCGAGAACAGCTTTGTTGGGACCAGCTCAGCTCTGACGAGTCCTCTGAGAACGAATAGCGAGACCTTCGCAGCCTCGGCCGCCACATGGATGGGAACAAGCCAAGGATCATCAGGCGTCTTCAGCGAAGCGCCCTCATCGGCGATGCCTCCCAGCGGCAGGACTGCACCGAGCTTGGTTGCCCGAACTGCTGTCAGATTGGCGACGCTCTCAAAGTGCGGCCAGGCGCAAGTCAAACTGGCACGCTGGGTTTCGATTGCATTGGCCAAGGACTGCGCATCCTGGGCGGCGGTAGCAATACGCGATATCAGTTCGCGCATTTCGGCAATGGGTCGGAGCTGAGGACTGAAGCGATGGTGGGGGCGCAGCGCCTCGCTGGTGCTGAAGAACCACGCCGTCATGAGCCGATCAAGATAGTCGTTCGGCGACTCGCCGCAATCGATCAGAGACGAGAGTCGGCCAGAGCACTCGAGTTCCTCGGGCAGTGCTTTTTCCACCAATGGACGGTGGTGGCACTGAGAACAGTGGATCGTCAGCACGCTGGAGATCGAGTGAGAGGTGCCGCAGCGATGGCACCGGTCCACGAGGACGCATTGGTGCTCGGTGCAAGCTGTCACGAAAGGAACCAGCCAAGCGCGCTGATGGCCCTTACCCCCGTCGAGGCATCTTGGGCAGAATCGCCAGGTCTGCGTGGTGACATAGTCTGCCCAGCGCCCCAGGCTGGGCGGAGCCAGTCGCAACGCAGCCTTCTCGAGAACCTCGATCGGGTGCTCCGTGAACGCAGCTAGTTGCTCGAGATTCACTTGACCTTTGGCGAGACGCAGCATGTCGGATCGCGACACCTGTGTCGTGTCTTCGGAAAAGCCAAAGAAGGCCGCGATTGAACTGAGGCCGTCGTAACGGTTTGCCATGACAGCCTTGGACAGTAGCCCGGGGAGCGAGTCCCCGGGCTGCAGGCGACATGGAACGGGAAGTCGCGCGCTCATTGCCGGAGGATGTCGTTGAGCCCGCGGGTCGTCGGCGCAAGGACCTTGCTGGAATGGCACTCCTTGCTGTGCCGGGCGACTTCCTCCAGATCGAGATCGAAGGCATCGACAAGACCGTCGAGTTGATCGATCTGCTTGTGTGCGGCGCGATCCAGATCTCGGGCTTCGATCTTGAGCGAGTTGCGCTCACATGCGATCGAAACGGCGGTGGTCAGAATCAGGATGAGGGGGCGCATCAAGCCGTTGCATGCCGCATGCAAGCGATCAGCAAGATCGGGGCAGTCCACCGTCATCCCGTTACGTTCGATGTCCTCGAGGAACTTGGCGATGATTCCGCGCCACGCAGGACGATCGCCCGGATAACGCAGAGCGTTGAGTTCGTAGGTCACCTCGAAACGGCTACGGATCTGCTCATCAGCAGTCCACAGTTTCAGGATGACTGGCATACCCGAAAGAACGAACGAGACGCCAGTGTCATCAAGGACCTTCAGGGTGTTTAGGATATTGTCTACGAGGACTCGTGACACGTTTCCGCCCGGAATCAAATGATTGGTCTCGTCAATTTCCAGGAGTCGGCACTGCCGCGCATTGATCGCATCTCTCAGCCGTCGTGAGCGTTCATAAACGGTGCCACTATTCGGTTTGCAGTCGCCGAATGCATCGAGCAGGCCGGAGAGCATCGCCTTGGTGGTTGCCCCCGACGATAGCTGTGTGCGAAGCACCGCGTCGGGGCCGTAGTGCTTCATTCCATAAGCTACAAGCGCCTGGGTCAGCGCGGTCTTGCCGACGCCGGACTCGCCATAAAGCAAGAATCCGCTGCCGGCCATGCCCAGGTCGCGGAGCTTCATAAGGTCCTTGCCACGCTCCAGCGCGCTCATGAAATTGCCGTGAGGAACACGGCGGGCCCGCAGGGCCTCGTTGACGCGCTTGGCGATTTCGTAGTTCGCCATCCTAGACCTCCAAGTTATCGCCAAAGAACGTCGGCGAGTCCGTCGTCAACGGGATAGGCGGGGAAGCGTCGGTGGTCGGCGAGGTCGGGTCCATCACGTCCTCGCCGAAGCTCGCAATCGGCTCGTCCGACGCAGGAGGCAGAGGCGCGGCGGGCGACTTTCCGCGCGGCTTCGGCGGCTCGGGCATGCCGCTGATGAAACGCACCAGACGAGTGCCCGATTTCTTCGTCTTGGGTTTCTTGTCGGCGACAAGGTCCTTCACCGCGTCGTCCAGCGCGAGCATCGCGTCGGTGTAAGTATCGTCGGACATCTTGGCGCGCCGGCGATTCCGGCTTTCCCTCAGAATGACGCGGTGGTTAAACAGGGAGCGGCCATGCAGTGCTTTTTCTGAGGACTCCACCTTCATGTACGCGCGGACGGCTTCGTCATAAACCCAGATGAAACCAACGTCGTGAGCTGACCATTTGAAACGAACAGGCGGCTGCTTGCCGCCGTCCTTCGGCGCGAGCCTGTTACGCAGCCGCCGGAGCCAGTCGTTGTAGTACTCGGTGCTGTTGTAGTGGATGCCGTCCGAGTGGATGGGCTGTTCGCCGCCGAACTTCGCGATGCAGGAGTGAATGAAGTCCGTGGAGAATCCGCCGCCGGGCGTGCCGTGCTTCTGGACTGAGTCCAGCCAGAGTTCCTCCGGCGTATAGCCGTCATCGTTGGCGGTGCGGTGCAGTACCGTCGTGATCCACTGAACAAGCAATCGACGCAGTTCGTCGATAGTCAGGTGGGGGTAGTCAAGGCCATGCTTCTCGGGCTCGTACTTGAACACCTGGCCGGGAAGAGAGGCCAACAGGCCCGCGTTCACTTCGCGGAACTTGCGTTCGACCTGAGCCTTCCACCAGGGCTTCCGCGGAGGGGCGAATGACAGTGTGATTCCGAGATCAGCTGCGGCTGCCTCGAGATCGTTGCCGTGAAACTCTTTGCCGTTATCTAAAATGAGCTCGAGCGGAAGTCCATGCATGGCCCAGGGCCAGTTGGCTTCGCCGCCCAGCGCGACGACGTCCTTGGTCAGGACGGCCATGCGGAGCGCCTGCATCACGCTTTCACCGGACGGTGGGTCGGGCGTCAACCAGAAGCCGAGTATCGCTTTCGCAAATCGATCCATGATCAGTGTGAGCCAAGGGCGGAACAGGATGCCTTTGCCGAAGTCCACGTAAATGTCGAGCAGCGTGTGATCGGCCTGCACCGATTCGAGATGGCGGTGCGTCGGGGGCGTGGTCCCATAGCGCCGCGTTACCTTCAAGGCGTAAGCGGCGTTGAAACGCGCCTTAAGTACTTCGTATAGGTCGAGCTGATCGATATGTCGGCGCAGCGTGTTGTAGTGAGGGACCGCGATCACGGTGAGGCCATCGCGAGTGCGCTGCCGGTTCTCCACGTTGATTCGAGCAGTAAGAAGCTTGTGAACGTGACGGATCGTCAGGCGCCGCTTATTAAGGTAGTCCTCGGAGATTGCCTGCTCGACAAACGCTTTCTGCTCGCTGGTCAGCTTGCTGTGACTGTTGCCGCGGGCGTCGCGCGCCAGCGCGACCGTAGTGCCGCCGGTTTCGACCCAACACCGGAACCACCGGCGAATGGAGGCCGGGCTCATCGGCGCTTTGGGTGCCTGACGTCCCGCTTGCCGGCACTTCGTGACGAATTCTGTGTGCGCCTGGGCGGCGAAGACTTCCAGCGCGTTGTTCGACAGTGTGCCGCCCTCTTTGCGATACACATCGAGGCGTTTCATGTAGTGTGCGCGCATCAACACACGATCACGCTCTTCGGGCGTGAGCGCCGACGTATCGATCTGGAGCGTGGGTGAGGATGCTTCATTCGTCGCTTCGCCGGCGTCTTCGACGACCTTCAACGCCCCTTTGAGCACCAAATCGAAAAGCGCTTCCGGTTTCAGGCACTGGTTCGTACGACCTTCGTGCGGTGTGAACAAGAAAGCCCCGCCCGGACCACGCGAGATACAGGTGTAGCGACGACCGTGAAGATCAATCATTGAGCCTTTTTTCAGATGCAGACCGGCCATGTCTAGGCTTCCATGTCGTAGTTGAGCGAGAGGAGCTGGCTTTCGAGCGGTCGATCGAAATCAACCGCAACGAAGCCATCGAGTACGAGCTCGCAGATCGCCGAGTGAACGGCGGGGTAATGCGTCGTCAGCTCCAAGGCGCGGCGGAATGTGAGATCGGTGTTGTCACCCAACCATTGGAAGGTGGCTTCGCGCAGCCGCTGCTCGCACTGGCCACGGGTCAAGCTCAGCAGCCAGGTCGCAGACGTCAGGCGTTGGCCTTCGATTTCCTGCTCGGTCAAGACGGAGAACTGCATGCCACGGTGCGCAGCCCAGCTCCGCAGCGCGTCGAAGCGCCGCTGGTTGCGAGGTTTAGCGACCTGTGTGGCAGGCTTGACCTCTAGCAGTGCTGCTGCGCCCTTGTCGGTGGTGAGCTCGACGTCGGGATACACCGTGCAAGTCCTGCCGTCGATGCGGAGTACGATGCAATAGGGCTGAGACCGATAACTTCTGATGGTCGGATGCGTCTCGAGAACGCAGAACGCCTTACGTTCAAGTCCGGATTCGAACGGAACAAGTGCCTGGTTAGTCCGGCTCGAAAACAGGCCGACCCAATGGTTGCGGTCGCCAGGCTTGATGATCCGCCGCGCGGTTTCCTGGCGAGGAAAGGTGCGCGGGATCAGGTTGAGGGCCGTCGGATGCTTGGCCAAGAGCTGGGCAAAGATGGGGATCTCGACCTTGAGAGGGGCGCAGGGCGTAGTGCCGTCAGGGGTAGACAGAGTGGAGAAATCAAAGGGCATGACAGTGGGTTCCCAACGGGCGCACATCCGTGGGCGCGAAGCGCCGCGGAGTGATCGAGAACAGAATCCTCGGGGGCGATTTTCCCCCGAGGCCCTAGAAGAAAGCGCCTGCTAGAACCAAGCGCCGACGTCGATGTAGTCGAGCGCCTGCGCGACATCACGACCCCCCACGAGGTCGATGAGCGCGCCGGATTCGTCGTCGATGGTCAGCGCGCCCGGGAAGCGCAACCGGGTCGGGACCCGCTCGAGACGGGCGGGAGTAGTGAGGGTTTTGCGCCGGCGGATGGTGCGCTCGGGATAGAGATGATGCTGAGTCATAGGTGCCTCCGGTAACGACGAAAAGCGGGAGGCCTGGACGCGCGAATCCTCGCCATTTCCGTTGACAGAAAGCCCGGGAAGAGCGAAAATTGGCGCAACGAATGCATTGGAAAAGTTCGTTGCGTTACGCAGGCCGAACTCCCGCGAAGGGTTCGGCCTGCCGCGTTTTGAGGCCTGGAAAAGTTCGATTGCTAGGTCTGCAAAACGTACAGGGCGGTGGCTAACTCATGGTCATCTCTCCCTAATCGTGCTCAACAAATCAAAGCCAGATACCGCCAATGCCCGAGACTTACTCGGGCATTGGCATTTTTGGCGCTGGTGTTCTGCGGCGCCAGATTCATTTCAATCCTCCTGCGGAGGCTCCTTTATCCCCAAGGCGACGGCGATCTGATGCGCCAAGCCGCGGTTGCCCTTGTTCCGGCCGTTCAGCACCGCGTACACACTGCGAACGGGAAAGTTGTGTCGATTGGCCCACTCCTGGATGGATTCCCCTCGACGCAAGAAGCCATTTTTTGCATCCTGACGTGAAATCGTCATTCGGCGAAAAGTCCTTCGATTTGGCGCTCTTTATACCATGATGATCACAATAATTCAAGTTTATTCCCTTTGATATCAATTAGTTGATACGAGTGATCTCATATCAGTTGGCTCGTATCAATTATCTCAAGGCGTTTTGGATTGAGGCATAAGTTATTAAAAAACAATATATTTTGTGTGAGTAGTTAGAAACAGAACGCATCTAACTACATTTCAGCCAATGTTCCGACTGCGGTTCAGGGTTAGAATGGGCGGATAGGGACCTTTCGGTCGTTGCGCGAACCGGCTTCTTGGGCGCGCTAACTCGCAGGTGAATCATCGGTCCAAGACCCTCGGCCCAAGCACATGCCAACCTACGCCAAGCCATTTCTGCGGGAGATCGCACTCAAGCGTGAGCTAATAGGGACCTACGACGCCTATCCGTTTTCAATCCCGGCCGTTAGGGAGCTCGATCACCTGGAGTTCCATCCGGACGTCACGTTTCTGATCGGCGAGAACGGAGCGGGGAAGTCGACCTTGATGGAAGCGATCGCGTTGGCGCTTGGCTTCGGACCACAGGGAGGCACCAAGAACGTCCAGCTGCAGGCGGCCGGTGACGTGTCGGAGCTACACCGCTATTTGAAGCTGGTCCGCGGCCCGGCGCGTCCCCGGGACGGCTACTTCCTGCGCGCCGAGAGCTTCTACAACGTTGCCACCTACATGGACGAGGTTGGCTACCTGGGCGACTACGGCGACAAATCCATCCATGCTCGTTCCCACGGCGAGGCTTTCCTCGCCACGCTCAACGACAAGCTTCGAGGCGACGGCCTCTACCTATTTGATGAGCCTGAGGCTGCGCTGTCTCCTAACCGTCAGCTCACGGCACTGGCGACCATCCACGATCTCGTCCGTGACAATTCTCAGTTGATCATCGCAACCCACTCGCCGATTCTGCTGGCATATCCGAACGCGAAAATCGTACTGCTCGATGGCAGCGGGCTATCGGAGGTGAGGTATGAGGACACCGAGCACTACGCGGTCACGAAGAACTTTCTGAACAATCACCAGCGAATGCTTCGTCATCTGTTGGATTGAGCAGTACCCGGTAGGGGTGCAGCTAGGTCGTACTTGAGCGTCCTAAGTCCGGGTCCAGCAGTATGGTTGGCGATACCGCCAGAGCGGACGCAATCTGATCGACCACGTCCAGCGACGCAACGATCGAGGCCGATTCGATCTGGCTGATGTACGACTGGTCGCGGCCGACCCGATGCGCCAGCTCTTCCTGAGTAAGTTCCTGCCGAACCCGCTCAAGGCGGACGTTGAGCCCGAACACCTTCTTGAGAGGCGGCGCGCTGCGCTTCTTGTTGACCATGACCGAAGGTTCGTCGGCCGGCCACTAATGCGCCATTGCGTATGGCTTCTTTAATATCAGTATGGCTAATATTGAGGCTCGGTGAGCATGGGCGCTCCGCCGCAAGGAATGGGAATGACAGGGGCGAGTTTCGTGAAGCAGTACCTCGTGTCAGCGGGAGGCGCGGTGCTCCTCGGTCTGGCAGCTTGCGCCACTGTCTCCAAAACGCCGGAGGCAATGGGTTATCAGTTGGTCTACCACAAGCCTGGCACGCTCAGCACCGGGTACGCTCCGGGTATGGGGGCGCGCAAGGGTGGGTACGTCACCTCCGCTTCGGGCGGCCTGTCGATTTTCACCAAGGGCGGCCTGACGTATTTCTCCGAGCCGGAGATAGTCACCATCTACCGGCCCGGTGACGGCATCTTCGTTCGAGTGCCGGTCGGCTATGAGCAGGTGCGGGGTGATATCGACGGCACCAAGAACGTGAACTTCAGGCACGTCCCCAGTAACGTCGGGTGGACTCTGCCAACCGTAGTCGGCGTGCGGAATCCCGATCTCATCCGCATCTGGGACAATGCCCCGTCGGCTCCTGAGGTGTGGGCGGCGACGTTCAGCACCGTGGCCGAGCGAACTGCGAGCCGGAGTTGGCTACGCCAGGCCAATGGTGCTGGCCAATATAAAGGTGAAAGCTTTTACGTAACTGGCAAGCCGATCCCGAATGGCGCCAGTGGTGACATGTCTCTATTCGCTTTCTGTGAGCGTTTCATGGCCAGCGCGGAGGCCATATCTGCCGTTCCCGAACTCGCATCGGCGCGCATGTACTCTTCGCAGGCGGATTCGCGCGCCGTGCGCCAGCAGAAGGAAAATGAGGAACGATCGCGGATTGCTCGAGATCAGCGAGCGGCGATCGCCCAGCAGGCCGCGGACTCGTTCGATAGGGCCGTACGTTCCCCCAAGCGGATAGGCGTGACGGTATGCTCGTCGGACAACCGAGTGGCCTACATCGAGCAGGTCGAGGGTGAGCGGGTCAAATTGACCGTACGTGGCCGGGCCATCGGAAACTATGACGAGTTTGGAAGCTTCGGCCCCAAAGCACTGACCGCTCCGGCGACCTTCTTCTCGGGCGATGCTAATGCAAAGAGGCCGATCGAAGATCCGAACTTCCTCTTCCTGCCTTTACCGAAGCCGGTGCAATTGACCCGAGAGTCTCAGGCGCTTTGGGACCAGGGGCAGTATTGGGGGGTGTGTGACTACCGATGAAGCCGTGCGCCTTGGGTATGTCACTCGTCACTTCAAATGATTTTCAAGCCGCTGCGCCTCGTGGAGTGGGTATGGGAGCACGGTCTCCTCCGACCAGGAGACATGTGCGCGCCTCAACTTTCGAACCAATCCACCAAGCGTCTCGAAATCGAAGCGGCGTGATCGCAGCAGGATCGAAATCTCCTCGAGCATCGGCGCACCGCGATCGACGGAGACCAGATCTGAATCAAACTCTTCCTCTCCATCAACCGGCGTGAGCAACCGGCGCGGTGTTCGCATGGCCGCCTTCAGAGCGAAATTCTTGGTGATGGTCATGGACGGCTTGCGAATCGCCCAGAAAGTTCGGATTGCGTGTTCCTCTCGAAAGGTTCCTTCAGTGAAATTTTTTGCGTCGATCCGGCTGTAGGTCGCCCGTTTGGCGGGATCGGAATTGAATCGCACGATACTCATGGACGAAGATTCATCCTCGAGCTGAAGCAATGGTGTGCCCGGCAAGCCTGCGATCGAGAAACGGCCAAGGCGCAATCCCTTGTTGCTGAAGGCGTCGACCTCCTTACGGATGTTGGTCGCGTCCGACAACACAATCGTCTCCACGTCGTCGTTGAGCGATTCCAGCACTTCCCGGTAGAAATTGGAAAACAGCTGGGAGCGCTGGAAATTACTCATCTTCGCGAATTTGGGCACTTCGCGCCGACCGATCAGCGCTCCCGCTTCGGCGTAGGACATCCATCGCCATCCCTGGCGCATTGTGTCGAGCATCGCCACTTGAAGCGTATCGTTTTCCGCTTTGACGACGATCGGGAACGACAGTGCGTCTCGCCGCGGGAACGTGCGCGGCTGGGCATTGCGACGAACCGCCCAGAGCCCCACGAGGCGGAGCGGCACTCCGTCAGGCCGATTTCGGTCGTGGATGGCATCCAATCCCGCCGCGCCGATCATTCGAACGCCATCCTTCAATGCGTTGAAGACCGCGAAATCCTTGGCCATGCCCTTTTCGGTCACGAGCACGGCCTGAGGAAGCCCGCCCAGGCGCGAGACGACGTCGTAGACGGTGCGATAAGGATCCAGTCGGCTCGATCGGAATTTCCCCTTGAGCTCGACCAGCGTGATCCATGGCGCGCCCGAGCGACTCCAGGAATCTGCGATGGCAAATTGGGAAGCGATGGCGCCGGCCCTTTCGGTCACCAGCTCCTGGTGGCGTTCCTTCATGGCCTTGATCACCTTGTCGCCGAGCCGGGCTCGTTCCGCGGCGGTCGCTTCGGGACGTGCGGGCAGCAACTCGGCCAGCACGCCTGAGTTCCCGAAGAGCAGCTCGACGACGAGGCCGTCCGAGTATTCCCAGCGAAGGTCGGATTGCCTGGCGGGTGGGCCGAGCAACACCGCGAGACTCTTGAGCAGTTCCTGCGGCGCCGTGTCTCGCATGGCGAGTTGAAGGATTCGCAGTGGTTTTCCAGCGAGGGTCTTGCTGATCAGGGCACGCCGGCGGGCTTGATGCTCTGCAAGCGTCTGCAGGTACGCGACCCGGCGTGGCCCTGTTTCATCAAGCGGCTGTGAGGGGGCTTCCCACGGAGTGCCGATCTTGATCGTGCGCGCCACAGCCGTCCGCTTGACGCGACCAATCCGATTCAAGCCGATGGTCGAGAGTTGTTCGTCGAGCGCAAAGGCAAACCGATCGCGGTCACCCCATCCAAACCCCTGTCCTGCAGGCAGGTCGTTGTCTCCGTGAACCCGGCCCAACCGGGGAAGTATCCACATGCCCCGCTCACCCCCGACAGGCTCGAACGGCAGTCGCTGTGGATCGAGATGCGGATGTCGGCCGAACGTACGCAGGAGTTTGAAGAGTTCATCGTTGTCCTGGAATTCGTAGTCGATCCGCGTTGTCCCATCGTGCCCATGGACGCGAAACGGAATCTCGCCGTGGCGAAGGTCGGCGGTTGCTCCGCTGGGGCTGAAAAAAACGTCCAGGCGGCGATCGCTGCGGCCATAGATCGCATCGTCCGACAGCGGACCGTAGTTGCGCATGTGCAGTGACGCCACCAATCGCAACGTCGGGCTCTCGGGCATGTTGGCCGCCGAGACCCTCACGACCTCGCTCCAGAAGTAGGGGCCACGTTCCGTTGGCTGTTCGTTCAATGGAAGCAAGAACAGGTCGCGACCATCGTACGGACTCCCTTTATGCCCGGAAACGGTCAGCCGGCCGAGTGATGCACCCGCGGCTCGCAGTTCCTGCTGTGCAAGAAAACGAGCAACCCCCTGCGTTACCAGGTCGAAGACCAAAGGGTCGTCAGGAGAAATGCAGCCACCCATCGGCTTCTGAAGACCGACGCTCAATGTGCGGGGCTTCCAGTTCGCATCCTTCTCCACGAACTCCATCAAGCGAGCTTCGATCGACGGGTCGGCTTTGCGGGCACCGGTGACGGCCAGCCACAAGAGCAGGCTTCCCCGGAAGGCTTTCCGCGTGGCGGCATCGACCTCCCCGAGAAAAAAGAAGCGCAGTACGGAGCCCGAGCCGGTCCAGTCGCGGCGCAAAAAGGCCAGTTCCGGGGTCAGCCAACCCATCACGAGTTCCAAGCTGCGCTGGGGGAGCGAGGTGTTGCCGTCCTCGTCCTGTTTCCCCAGGGCAATGGCCAGTGCGTCGTACAGGTGATTCGGAAGCGTCAGTTCCGTGATCTGCGCGAACTGCGCCAAGGACTCCTGGGGAACTTCCCAGATCAGAGGTCGAATCAATCCGCTCACGATGGGTGCTCCGACGCAGCGGCGACCGCTGCCGATTCAGTGATTTTCTCGAACATGGCCGAAAGGCAGCGATAGAGCGGGCCATAGAGCTTTTCAGCGATGCCGAATTCCGAATTTTTCGCCGGATTCAGCGCATCGCGAAGCTGCGCGTGGATCTCCAGCAAGCAGGACTCCCCAGGCTTGTCGGGTAACCCCATAAACAGGTTGGGCGAGAAACGGGCGTCGACGAAGCGAACGTAAATGGGAGCTCCGCCACGAATGCCACGACCGATCGCCTGCCAAAGCGGCGTCACGAAATCCCACGCGAACCGTGCGCGTTCCTCATCCGGCAGCGTTGAGTAGCCGCCACGAGAGGCTCGAGAGCGCTGCGTCACCGCCCGTGCCTGCGCCCGCTGCCGTCTCGCGCGCTCCAGCACCGAACCCTGCGTCAACGTCGGAATCCGCTGTTCGATGCAGTCGAGCGCAAATCGGTTGATCTGGCCGACCATGCTGCTGCGATCGTCGGGCCGCGGATGGGGCCGATGCAGGAAGTAGATCGTCGAGATCGCAGCGACGCCCGCACTGTTGAGGATGTTATGACCGCGAGCCAGCAGGACGAGTGGTGCGACCAGAATCGACCCAGCGGGCGTGCCTCCAAAGTCCTCAATCAGGGACCGAGGAAGCGCGACCACGCCCGATTGCAGACGCACCATCGGATCGCGCGCGGCGCCAGGGCGGATGTAATCGTCGGAAACCAGGCAGTAGACGGTATGCCCGTTTGCGGCGCCGGCGTCGATCTGTCGCTGCAGTTCGTTGGCAACGATCGCCGCGTCACGGTAGCTCTGGACTACGAGCAGCGCGTGTTGCCGATCGTCCATGGCCGATGTGCCCCAGAGCTTCGCGTTCCGGGCCCAGTGCAGCTGGAGACGGGAGCGATCGCCAGCCTGGCCGATCAAATGCTGCGCGATGCGCTGCAGGTTGGCCCGACGTCGATCGAGGGTTTGTCCCGACACGCTGATCGGAACCTTGTCGGCCAGAACGGGCATCAATTCGAACACGCTGCGGGACAGCTCTTCGAGTTCCTGAGCAGGCTGCTCGAGGTATCCGGCTACGGGCACCTGAACATCGTAGCTCGGGGACGCGATGCTGACGTCGACCACGGGGCGAGACTCTTCCTTCAGGGGCATCGTCATCTGACCGCCCGCCCAACTGGTGCCGGACAGCAGCAGAACATGCGGCCCTGCCTGGCCTTCGTGAAGGAGCAGGGCATGCAGATGCGTGAGCAGATAGCGACCGACGCCGAGGTTGGTTAACAGCTTCAGGTTGGCGCCGAAATCGGCGTTCCCCTGGGGTTCGAAGATCAGTCCGAATGCATTGCCACCCGGGCTCTCCGGAATCAGGCTCCGGAATTTCTGCATGAGACTGCGCGTACGATCGAGAACGGTGTAACTCTCGAGTTCAAACGCGTCGCTGACGGCAGGCTGATTGCGAACCAGGAAGTTGAAGCTTGCCAGGACGATGTTGGCGTAGAGGGCCGCGAGGATCGCCAGGGCGTTGCGTTCGGCGAAAACTTCTTTCTTCGCGCTCTCACTGCGCTTCAATACCTCGAAGGTATTGAACATCCGCAGGGGGCCCTCGAGCGCCGCGATGGTTTCCGGAACCAGCGAACGCCACGGCACTCCATTGCGCAGTTGAGCCCGAAGGGCAACCAGCGGCTTGATGGCCTCGTCGCCATCGACCTGCGTGTCGTCATCCGGGTCATCTTCACGAGCGGTCGGATCCGGTTCGTCGAGTCGGTCGAGGCGTCCGGCCAGGCGCAAGATCCGCTGGAAGGCGGCGTCGCGATCGACCGGCTCGTCAGCGGCAGCGCTGCGCTTTCGAGCGCGATCATCGCGCTCCCTCCAGAGCTGGCTGAGGATCGTCGCTGCGGTGAATTCGGCATCGAGGTGGAGATGAGATACCTCTCCCCACCGAGTCAGCAGCAGGGAGTACAACCCGGAAATCGCGATCTGAAGGCGCGAAAGATGGGCATGCCAGGCGACGGCGATCCACGACGAGTACTGGGCGCCGCCGCGATTACGGATGGCCGTATGGACGGCAAGGGCGGACTCGGGCAGGTAGCTGCCTTCTCCGCCCATGATCGGCGCGGGAACGGAGAAGCTGTCATCGAATCGCCGCTGCACCTCGTCCGCCTCATCGACGATGACCAGGTCGTGTGCGAACTGCGCGAGTTCGGGGAACGACATCGAGTCCGCCAGTACGTTGGCGTCAGGCTGGGACAGTAGAAACGCGGATGCCGTCATCACGACGACCTGGGCGTCGAGCGCGGCCCGCTGCTGCGAATGTGCCGGGCAGCGGGAGAAGAACGGGCAAGCGACGTGACGGACCTGCTGCTTGGGCGGCGCGGTTGAAGGCTGGTCAGAGTCTTCTACCGGTGTCCTCTCCTGCTCGAGTGAATGGCACGGCTTCTCGGCGATGAGTGGGAAGCGAACCGCTCCATCGCCGGCCGACACCACCTTGAGTTCGGTCTGATGACCGTCGAGCGGGCAGGCGACGCCGAAGTCCGAGACCAGACGGCCCACGCCGCTGACGGACCAGCCACTGGTTCCGGTCATCGCCTGGTGCCAGTGAATCGAACCCAGGTGCTTGTCGCGGTTCCTGAAGCTGGCCAGCACGGTGGATCGGATTCCGTGGAGTTTCAGGCGCGCGCTGAGAATGGCGGCCGCGGTGGTATCGGGCGCCAGAACCAGGATGCGTCGCCCGTATTCGGGGCGCGCCAACGTCAACAGCAAGGCGAGCACCAGCGTGGATTTGCCTGAAGAGAGCATGCCGACGACGTGCTGCACACCTTCCAAAGTGAGAATGCCGTCGCGTAGCAGCTGCGGGCTTGCCGCGGGTGTGAGGCGAACCTTCTGCAGGCGCGCGGTGAGCTTCAACGGCGCCATTCCCGTACGCTCCTGCCAGCCAGG
>JALRLM010000095.1 GCA_023254435.1 Hydrocarboniphaga sp. | reverse complement strand
ATGAAAAATCTCGCCGCCACTCAGGATGTCACCACCGCTCGCGAGCACCTGTCGTCCGATTTCCAGTCGCTGGTGAATCACGCCGAAGAGCTGTTGCTGGCCACCACCACGCTGTCCAGCGAAGGCGTCGACCTCGCGCGTCAGAAGCTGTCGCAAAGCCTGCAGCAGGTTCGTACGCAGGTGGCACCGATGCGCGATGCCGCGATCGAGCGCGCGCGCGCCGCCGCCAGCACGGCCACGACCTACGCCAAGGAGAATCCCTGGCAGACCGCGGCCGTCGTCGTGCTGGCCGCACTGGCGATCGGCTTCGTGTCCCGCCTGGGCCGCACCGAGAAGTCCTAGTCGGCGCGGAGCGCGTCATGGACCAGCCATCGCGCGATGCATCCCGACAGGCCAGCCTCAGCGATCGCCTGCATCAGCTGTCGTCCGCCGCGCTCGATTATCTGCGCGCGCGGCTCGATTTGCTGCAGCACGAGTGGCGCGAGGAGCGCAGCCATGTGCTGGGGCTGTTGTGGCGATGGGCCTTGTTCGCGCTCGCCACGCTGACGCTGTACCAGCTCACGGCCGCATTCATCGTGCTGGCGCTATGGAACACGCCCTGGCGGCTGCAGGCCCTGGGCGGCGTGATGTTCGTCACTGCGGGCATCGCCGCCTGGGCCTGGCGCTCCGTGCAATCGACGCTGGCGCGCAGCGAAGCGCCGTTCGCCAGCACGCTCGCGGAATTCGACAAGGATCGCGAACTGTTGCGCCAGCTGGGCCGTGACCGCGACGCGACGCCAGCGCCGGGCGATCACCTGGACGAGCCCCCCGCGTCGTCGACTACGCCGGCGCAGTCGGGCCCATCCCACGGCCGATCCCGGGACGGCGATCGATCGCTGCATTGATCGCCTGTCCGGCATCGTTCTGGAGTCCTTCCATGCATGACAAACCGCAGACACCCACGACTGCGTCCACCACGCCAGGCGCCGCGCCGCCCGACGATGATGCCGTCCTGATCGCCGAACTCGATCAGCGTCGCGAGGCTCTGGTTTCGGCCGCGGAGGCGCTGGCACCACCGATGCAGCGCGTGGATCGCGCCGATGCCCTGATCCGCCGCTATGCGCCTCTGCTGCCGTATGCCGTGGCCGGCATCGCCGCCGCCAGCATCGTCGGCTCGCTGCTGCGCGGCCGTCGCGTGAGACCGCTCGCGCTGGTCGCGGTCGGGCTCGACGTCTGGAAGCTCTGGCAGGGCGCCCGCCCCTTGCTCGCCAGCCTGCCTCGCCATGCGCAACGGACGCTGCAGCCGGTCGCCACGACGAACCGGCAGCCCGGCGACCAAGCATCCGCCCCCGTCAATGGAGTGCCCACCCCATGAACTACTGGAGCCTGACCAAGACGACGCTGGCACTGGTCTCGATCGGCATTCTGCTCACGCCGGCCTTGCGCCGGCTGGGCTATCTGCCGCCCGCCACCACCAGCGAACCGCTGCCCGCGCCGCGCGCGACGACGCGCGCCAAAGCCAGCCGGGCGACGGCCGCTGAGCTCAGCGCCGCGATGCCGCCGCAGCAGACCAACGGCAAGGGCCGAAGCTCACATCATTGAGATGGACCCATCGCGCATGAGCGAGCACCGGCAGGGCTCGCTCATGCGCTTCGGTGCAAAGCTCAGACGTTCTGCTCGAAGGCCTTGCGCTTGCGATACAACGTCGAGCTGTCGATCTTGAGCAGCTTGGCGGCCGCTTCGAGCGAGGCGGTATTCGCCACCACGGCTTCGATGTGCGCGCGTTCCAGCTCCTCGAGGCTCACGGGATCACCCGCGCGCATGCCCTGCACGCTGCTGACCGCCGCGCGTGCGAACGGCAGATGCTCGGGCGCGATGCTGTCGCCTTCGCTGATGATCACGGCGCGTTCGACTGCGTTGTGCAGTTCGCGCAGATTGCCGGGCCAGGTATGCAGGGCCAGCAACTGCGCGGCGTCCTTGCTGAAGCGGCGCGCGGGCCGGTCATAACGTGCGGCCAGCTGCAGCACGATCTTTTCGGCGATGGTGATGATGTCTTCACGGCGATCGCGCAGCGCCGGCAGCGTCAGCGCGACGACATTGAGTCGGTAGTACAGATCCTCGCGGAAACGGCCCTCGGCCACCATCTTGCGAAGATCCTGGTTGGTGGCCGCGATCACGCGCACGTTGGCCGTGCGCGTATTGGGGTCTCCCACGCGCTCGTATTCGCGATCCTGCAGGAAGCGCAGCAGCTTGGGCTGCAAGGCCATGGGCAGGTCGCCGATCTCGTCGAGAAACAGCGTGCCGCCTTCGGCGATCTGCACGCGCCCCTGGCGATTGTCGGTGGCACCCGTGAATGCACCGCGCACGTGCCCGAACAGTTCGCTGGCCAGCAGTTCGGCCGACAGCGAAGGGCAGCTCACGGTGGCGAAGGCCGCATCGCGACGCGGACTCATGTCATGCACGGCACGCGCGAGCACGGTCTTGCCGGTTCCGCTTTCGCCCAGAACCAGCAGCGTGGCATCGGTATCGGCGACGCGGCGCGCCATGTCGAGCGTGGCCGACAGGCCTGGATTGCTGGTGCGCAGGTCGAGCTGGCGATCGCGTCCGCGCTCGCCTTCGAGCGCCTGCACGCGCTGCTCCAGACGACGCGCTTCCACCTGCTGCGCCACCGCATGCGACAGCTGGCTCGGATCGCAGGGCTTGACCAGGTAGTCGGCGGCGCCGACGCGGATCGCGGCGAGCGCGGTGCCGACGTCGTCGGTGGCCGTGGCCATGACCACGCGCATCCACGGCGCCCATTCGCGCAGCTTGGGCAGCAGATCCATGCCCGAGTCGCCCCCGATGTCGAGATCGAGCACGCAGACGTCGAACACGTTGCGCGCCAGTGCGGCTTCGGCCTCGGCGGCCGAACGCGCGGTACTCACGCGATGACCATCACCCTCCAGGCAGCGCCGGAACAGGCGCAGGATCGAACCATCGTCGTCCACCAGCAATACATTGGCCCCTGCGGACTCCAGACTCATCAGCTCCCTCTGCAATTGGGCAGGCCGGACGACGTGGCGGTCTCGCCATCGGGCGTGACTGCACGGACTGCGTGTTCCGAATGACTGGCGAAGTCCTGGTTGCATCGGGCCATGAGCGGCCGCGGAATCGGCCAGGACCGATGTTCCCGCATTCTGCACGATCAAGCCTGTACCGCGGCTGTCAGTACGGATCCTTGCGCCGCCTGCGATCGATCAGGCTTCGACGCCGCTTGAACCGAGCCTGCAGTTTGGGCGGCCCGCCCGATCGTGACATGCAAGCTGCACGGGGCAGTCATCACCGATTCAGTCTCGGCTCCAGTGTTTTCAATCGCTTGCAGCCGCGCTGCGACTGGCACGATGCGTGACTGCACAGGAGTGGAAGTCTCTCCTGGTTGCGCGCCCGACCCGAGCGCGACCAATTTCCCCTGGGGGCGGAATACCGCCCCCTATTTTTTTGCCTCGCCGTTCTCGCCCCGTGACGCGACGACCGCGATGTCGTTCGCCGAATCCAGCAAGGCATGGGCCTCGCCCAGTGCGGGAGCCGGCGCCAGCGCCGGACGTAGCACACCGTCGAAGCGCAGCGCGCAGCCCGCGGCGGGCTTGCCCTCGCTCCACTCCACGAGCGCGCGCGCCTGCACCTGCGCATCGTCCAGCGCCTGCCGCGGTGTCAGCACCGGCGAGACGCAGGCGTCGACCTCGGCCAGCACGCGGCGCCAGTGCGTCAGCGGTTCGCTAGCGAACAAGCATGCCAACGCGCTGCGCAACGGCTTGCCCGACAGCGAGGCCAGATCGGGGCGTCGCAGGGCCGCGCAGAACGCGGCCTGGAACTTGGGCTCCAGCGCACCGAGCGCGAAGTCGCCGCCGTCGGCGCAGCGATACACCGAGTACCAGGGATGACCGCCACTGAGCAGCTCGCTGCCGCGCGCGGGCGCTTCACGCCCGGCGCGCAGCGCGCCCATCGCCATCAGGTTCAGCGCAAAACTGCCGTCGAGCATGGCGGCATCGACGAACGCGCCCTCGCCCGACACGCGCGCACCGAGCAGCGCGGCCAGGATGCCCACCGCGCAGTGCAGGGCACCGCCGGCCACGTCGGCGATCTGCACGTTGGGCAGCGTGACCTCACCACCAGCGACGCCGATCTGGTCGAGCACGCCGGCGTAGCTCAGGTAGTTGAGATCATGCCCGGCGCGATCGCGATACGGGCCGTCCTGGCCATAGCCCGTCAGCGCGGCGTAGACCAGCCGCGGATTGATCTGGCGCAGCGTGCTCCAGCCGCAACCGAGCTTGTCCATGACGCCGGGACGGAAGGACTCCAGCACCACGTCGGCGGTCGCCACCAGCCTGCCGAAGGCTTCGACATCCTCGGCGCGGCGCAGGTCCAGCGCCAGCGAACGCTTGCCGCGATTGACCAGTGCGAACAGCTCCGCATCCAGGCTGCGACCGTAGTCACCGCCCTGCGGATCTTCGATCTTGATGACTTCGGCGCCGAGCTGTGCCAGCAGCAGCGAGCAGTAAGGGCCCGGCAACAGACGCGACAGATCGAGCACGCGCACGCCGTGCAGCAGCGGATTGGCCATTTTATTTTTCTCCTCGTGATGACACGAGGATAACGCCTGGACCGCAGGCGTCGTGCGCGGTCCAGGCGTGGCGGCTCAGTGCAGCGGTGTCGCCGGCGTCGCCTCGGCCGACAGCGCGGCCTGCCGGGCGCGCTGTGCTGCGTAATCACGCCCCATGTACAGATACATCGCCGGCAGCACGAACAGGGTGAACAGGGTGCCGATGCTCATGCCCGCGCCGATCACCAGCCCCATGGAGAATCGCGAAGCCGCGCCCGGCCCCGCCGCGCGCAGCAGCGGCAGCATGCCGATCACCAGCGCCGCCGTGGTCATGAGCACCGGGCGCAGGCGGATCGATGCGGCTTCTTCGATCGCCTCGCGCTTGGACAGACCCTGCGCCTGCAGCGTGTTGGCGAACTCCACGATCAGGATGCCGTGCTTGGAGATCACGCCCACCAGCGTCAGCAAACCGACCTGCGTGTAGATGTTCAGCGTCATGCCGGGGAAATCGGTTACCGGAATAAAGCTCAGAAAGCTGCTCAGCGCTTTCGTCCAAAAATTGATCTGCGCGAACAGATTGATGAACAGCAGCGCACCACAGATCGACATCGGCACCGTGACCAGCATGATCAGCGGATCTCGGAACGACTCGAACTGTGCTGCCAGCACGAGATAAATGATGATCAGCGCGAAGGCGAAGGTCACCAGCAGCGCCGAGCCCTCCTGCTTGAACTGGCGCGAGGCGCCGGCGTAATCGACCTGGAAGTTCGGCGCCACCTGCCGGGCGGTTTCCTCGAAGAAGGCCAGCGCCTGACCCTGCGTCACGTCAGGACGCGGCACCGCGATCAGCGTCACCGAGTTGAGCTGCTGCGCATGCTCGATGGAGCGCGGCACCGTGCGCTCGCTGATCTTGACCAGCGTCGAGATCGGTACGAGTTCGCCATTGGATGCCCGCGTGTAGAAGCCGTCGATCTGGCCCGGATTCAGGCGATCGCCGCGACTGACCTGCTGGATCACCTTGTACGAGCGACTCTCGAACGAGAAGCGGTTAATCTCGCCGCCGGCCAGCAGCGCCGACAGATCGGTGGCCACCTGCTCCATGCTCACGCCCATCAGCGCGGCCTTGTCGCGATCGACTTCGATCACCGCTTCGGGGCGATCGATGCGCAGATTCGGCGCGGCGTAGAAGAACTTCTTCGACGCCATCGCACGGCCGACGATCTCCTCGGCCACGCGCGACAGCGTGATCGGATCGGCCGTCGACTTGAGGATGAATTCCACCGGATAGCCCTGGCCCGGCGTCGGCAGCGGCGGCGGCTCGATACCGACCCAGCGCACGCCGGCGATCGAATTCATGGTCGGCGTCAGTTCGGCCAGCATGGCCTTGGTGGAGCGCTCGCGCTCGGTCCAGCTCTTGCCGATCATGCCCATGAAGGCCTGATTGGTGCCGGCCTGACCGAGCATGAAGGTAAAGCGATGCTCGATGTCGCGATCGGCCGCCGCAATCGCCTCGGCCTTGCCCAGGTAGCGGTTCATGTACTCCATGGTGGCGAAGCCGTCGGTCTCGACGATGGAGAACGAAAAACCGTAGTCCTCCTGCGGCGCGAGTTCCGCCGGCGTCGAGCGGAACAGGAAGAAGCACGACAGCAGCACGATGAAGCCGAACACGCCGATCACGTGCACGGTGTTGAGCGCGCCGTGCAGGCCGCGCTTGTAGCCCTGGCGCCAGGACTCGAACTTGCGGTCGAGAAATTCGGCGAGCTTGTTGGGCTTGGCACCGGGACCGTGCGTGGGCTTGAGGATCTTGGCGCACATCATCGGCGTCAGCGTCAGCGCGATCACGCCCGAGATGAGCACGCTGCCGGCAAGCGTGAAAGCGAACTCCGAGAACAGCTTGCCCGAGATGCCGGCCAGGAAGCCGATCGGCGCATAGACGGCCACCAGCGTGATCGTCATTGCGATCACCGGGCCGACCAGCTCGCGCGCGCCTTTGAGGCTGGCGTCGAGAGGCGACAGGCCTTCTTCGATGTGCCGGTGCACGTTCTCCATGACGATGATGGCGTCGTCCACCACCATGCCGATGGCCAGCACCATCGCCAGCAGCGTCAGCAGGTTGAAGCTGTAGCCCAGCAGGTACATGAAGAACACGCCGCCGATCAGCGACAGCGGCACGGTTACGGCCGGAATCAGCGAATTGCGCAGCGATCCCAGGAACAGGAAGATCACCACGATGACCACGATCATCGCTTCGATCAGCGTCTTTTCGACTTCGTCGATGGCCTCGCGCACGTACTCGGTGGAGTCGTAGGCGATCTCGGCCTTGAGGCCTTCGGGCAGCGCCGCGACGATGCCGGGCCACATGTCGTTGATGGCCTTGGTCACCTCGAGCAGATTCGCATCGGGCCGCACGTTGATGGCGAAGAAGGCCGAAGGCCGGCCGTCCCAGCCCGCGCCGCCGTCGTAGCTTTCGGCGCCGAGTTCGACATCGGCGACATCGCCCAGGCGCACCACCGATTCACCGTCGGACTTGACGATCAGGCGCTTGAAATCGTCGGGCTTGCGCAGGTCGGTGCGCGCCGACAGGCCGATGCGCACGTTGGCGCCCTTGGTCTCGCCCACCGCCGACAGCACGTTCTGCCCGCGCACCTGCCCATAGACTTCGCCGGCCGTGAGCTGGTGCGCAGCCAGGCGATCGGGCCGCAGCCAGATGCGCAGCGCGTAGTTGTAGCCGCCGCTGATCTCGGCGCGCTCCACGCCCGGAATCGAGGCCAGCTGCGGCTCGACGATGCGACGCATGTAGTCGGTGATCTGGCTGGCATCGAGCACGTCGGAGTAGAAGCTCAGGTACATCGACGCGTTGCCGCCGGCATCGGCGACCTGGATGATCGGATCTTCGGAGCCGGCCGGCAGCTGGTTGCGCAGCTTGTTGACCTTGGCCGAGATGTCGGTCATCGCCTCGTTGGGATTCTTGTCGAGGCGCAGCGTGGCGGTGATCAGCGAAATGCCCTGGCTCGTGCTCGACGACAGAAAGTCGATGCCGTCGGCGGTGGCGATCTCGCGTTCCAGCGGCGTGGTGACGAAGCCTTCCATGAGCGAGGGATCGGCGCCCGGATAGGCCACCGAAATCGACACCTGCGCGTTCTGCAGGTACGGATACTGGCGCACCTTGAGTTCGCCGGCCGCGCGCAGGCCCAGCAGCAGGATGACCAGGCTGACCACGGTGGCCAGCACCGGCCGCCGGATGAAGATGTCGGTGAAGGCCATGGCTCAGCTCTCGGACGGCTTGGGATCGAGCTTCAGGTCGGGCTGCACGTCGTTGTTGATGATCACCGGCAGGCCATTGCTGAGCTTGAGCAGGCCCGAGGTGGCGATCTGGTCGCCGACCGCCAGGCCTTCGACGACGGCGACGAAGTCGCCGCGCGCCTCGCCGAGCTTGACGAAGCGCTGCTGCGCGACCAGATCGGTCGGCGGCGGCGATCCCGGCGCGGCCTGCTGCGGCGGCGCGGCGGCGGCCTCGCCCTGCGCGGGCGGCTTCTTGGCGATGACGAACACCGAATCGCCGTAGGAGTTGTAGTTGATCGCCGTGCGCGGCACCACGAGCAGCTGGCGCTCGCCCGGCAGCAGCAGTTCGACGCGGCCGAACTGTCCGGGCTTGAGCTGGTTTTCGGCATTGGCCAGGCGTGCGCGCAGGCGGAAGTTGCGCGTCGCCGAATCGACCTTGGGCTCCACCGCAAGCACTTCACCGGCGAAGCGCTGGCCCGGATAGGCCTCGACCGTCACCTCCACCTTGTAGCCCGGCGCCACCGAACCCGTGTACTGCTCGGGCAGGTCGAAGTCCAGATCGATGGGATCGAGCGACTGCAGCGTCACGATCACGCTGCCGGGCTGCAGGTATTCGCCCACGTTGGCTCGGCGCACGCCGAGCTGGCCCGCGAACGGCGCGCGGATATCCTTCTTGGCCAGCAGGCCGGCCTGGCTGTCGACGGCGGCCCTGGCGGCATTGGCCTCGGCCACTGCGGCGTCGTAGTCGGACTTGGAGATCGCCTCGAGCTTGTAGAGCTTTTCGCGCCGCGCGCGATTGAGCTCGGTGAGTTCGGCCTGCGCCTTGAGGCGGCGCACTTCGCCGGCTTCGGCAGTCGAATCCAGCGTCAGCAGCCGCGCACCCTTGGCCACCTTCTGCCCGGACTCGAAGTGGATGGCGGTGACGATGCCACCGACTTCGGTGGTCATGTCGGCGCCGTTGACGGGCACCAGCGTGCCGATCGCCGCAAGACGGTTATCCCAGCGCATCGACTCGACCTGGGCCGAGGACACCGTGGCCGGCGGCACCGGCATGGCGTCGATGTACTCGTTCATCATCTTGTTGCCCATGAACTTCATGCCGAACAGGCCACCGAAGACGACCAGGCAGGCCAGCAGCATCAGAAACATCCGCAATTTCATGACAGCGTCCTTGGATCTTGCCGTTCGGGTGTACGACGTCGTAACGATGAAACTCAGCGCGGCGCCAGCAATGCGTCGATCTCGGCGAAATCGCGCTCACTGAGACGACCGACGGTCTGCTTGAGCTGCAGCAGGTCCAGCAACAGCGTGTAGCGCGCGCTATTGAGATCGCGCCGCGACTGCACCACGCGGCTCTGCGCGTCGAGCACGTCGGTGATCGTGCGCGTGCCGGCGTCGTAGCCATTGCGCGTCGCCACTTCGGCGGTCTCCGCCGACGCCAGCGAGCGACGGTAGGCCGAAACCTCGGCATAGCGCGTCTCCAGCGTGCGGTACTGCTGGCGCGTCTGCCGCTCGGTCTCGCGCTGGACGCGCGCCAATTCGGCCTCGGCGACCTCGCGCTGCGCATCGGCCTGGCGCAGCCCGGCGCGCGTCGCACCGCCGGCGTACAACGGCACGTTGAGCTGCACGCCGATGCGCGCGTCGTCGGTGCGCTGGCCGAAGTCGAAATCGCTGGTGTCGTCACGACTCACGCTGCCGACCAGATCGAGCGTCGGATAAGCCTGCGCCTTGGCGCTGGCGTAGCGCGTGCGCGCCACCACGGCGCTCTGCTCGGCCAGCGCGATGCGTGGGCTGCCCTCGCGCGCGGCCGCCACCCATTCGTCGACCTTGGCCGGCAACAGCGGCGGAAACGCGATCTCGCCCGACAGTGCCGGCAGTGCCGCATCGCCACGCCCGGTGGTTTCGTCGAGTTCGTCGCGGGCGTTATCGAGATTGCGCTGAGCCCCGACGAGCGCGGCCTGCGCCAGATCCTGTCGTGCCTGCGCTTCCTTCAGATCGGTGCCGGCGACCAGCTCGACGTCGAAGCGCTGGCGCGTGTCGGTCAGCGACTTGTCGACCGCGCGCGCTTCGGCCTGCGCCTGCTCGAGCTGGTCCTGCGCGATCAGCACGTTGAAATAGCGCTGCGCCACGCGCAGCAGCAGGTCGAGCTGGGCGCTGCGGTGCGCGAGTTCGGCCTGCGATTCGGCGGCCTTGGCGCGCTCGCCGATGTCGAACCAGTCGAGACGGAACAGCGGCTGGCGCAACTGCGCATTGGCCGACCACGACGGGTACTTGTCCTGGAACGAACCGAACAGCGGGCTCTGCGATTCGGTGCGCGCATAGTTGCCGTTGCCCTGCAGGTCGAGCCTGGGACGCACCGCGGCGCGCTCGATGATGCCGCTCTCGCGATCGGCGGCGTACTGTGCCTCGTACACCGCGCGAGTCGGATCGTGTCCGTCGGCGGCCTGCAGCGCTTCGCTCAGCGTCATCGCCGATGCCGACGTTGCGCCCGCCAGCACGGCGACCGCGAGCAGCCAGCGCGCTGCCTCAAATCTCGGCGCTGCAATCATGAAAGACCTCGGTCCTGATTCGGTTGATGAGCGCGTCGAGCGCCGCATCGTCGGAGACGTCGACCAGCGGTTGCCAGCCGAAGCCGTTCAACAGCACCTGCATGTGACGGCACATGAGCCGATAGGGTTGAACCATGCTGATCGGCTCGACCAGGCCTTCGGCGTGCAGCAGGTTGAGCATGCCCAGCGCCTGCGCCCAGCTCGCCGACGCCACGCCCCACGACGACAGGCCGCCCCGGTCGAGATCGCCGGCGGCCACGCCGTCGTCGACGATGCCCACGGCGATGGCGCTGATCGGTGCCTGCGTGGCCAGTACCTGCTGGCGCCGCTCAGCCGGCGCCGAACGCCAGACCACGTCGCAGAACACGTACTGGATCAGCTGGAAATGCTCGGGGTTGTGCGAGAAGAACACCGCATCGGCCACCGTCATCGCGATCATGCGATCGCGCGCCGGCGCCGACCAGCGCGCCACGCGCTCGAACAGCGAGACGTGGGCTTCGATGTCCTTGCGCGCGATCTCCAGCAACAGATCCTCCTTGGAGACGAAGTGCTGGTACAGCGTGCCCACCGCGTATTCGCAGCGATCGGCCACACGTGCCATTTGCAGATTGAGCAGGCCGTCCTCGCGGATCAGCTCGCGCCCCGCCTCGACGAAGCGTTGCTCGCGCAACTCGAAATCCCGCTGGCGTCTCTCCCGCGTCCCCATGTCGGCCACCCCCGTAGCCGGTCCGGACTCTCCTGGCGTGTCCGGACGCTGATGCACTGCATCAAAGTAAGTTCTTTTGTTGAATCTAATTCAGATGTCGTGGCTTCAACAAGCCCCGCTGGTCGATTCAGCGGCGGACCCGCAATCGGGCGGTCGTTCGCTTGCCCCGGCTGGCCTGCGGCTCGCGACTGATCTGCCACATTCCGCTCATGCGCAACCGACGCGCCGTCAGCGCCGAAACCCTGCCGTCCGATCTGGTCGGCCGCCTGCTCCGCGCCGAACCCGGCAGTCGCTGACGCCCTTACGGGGAATGTCGGGTCCGCACTTGGGGCCGGCCGACTGAGATCGATGGCACCAAAACCGGCCCGAGATACCAACCGTCACGGAACATGATCTTTCCGCTGGCATTCTTTTGGCTTCCCCGATGCCCTTACGGGTAGACCCTCATGAACGCCAAAAATCTGCGCTACTGGTTCAAGCATCTCGCCGCCTCGATGCTGCTGACGATTCCGCACGGCCCGCTGGCCGGCCACAAGTGGTCGGTGGCCTCGGGGACCCGCTTCTTCCGCAATACCTACGATCCCGAGCAGGTGCCGCAGTTCGTCGGCTACGCGCCCCCGGGCGCGGTGGTCTACGACATCGGGGCGCACATCGGCTTCTACAGCATCATCGCGG
>JALRLM010000039.1 GCA_023254435.1 Hydrocarboniphaga sp. | reverse complement strand
TGGATCGCGGCGGTGGTGTTCGTGCCGCTGCTCGGCTACTACCTGCTGCCCGAGCATGCGTTCCGCAAATCCGAGGACGAGCAGCATCACGACATCTACGACACGCGCATGTATCGCGCGTTTCGCCGCACGGTGCAGTGGTGCGTGGATTCGCGCTGGATCACCATCGCCGCCACGCTGGGCATCTTCGCCGGCGCCATCGTGCTGTTCGGCATGGTGCCGCAGCAGTTCTTTCCGTCGTCGACGCGACTCGAACTGCTGGTCGATCTCAAGCTGCCCGAAGGCGCCTCGCTCGAGGCTAGCGACGAGGCCGCGCAGCGCCTCGAAGCCCTGCTCAAGAAGCAGGATGGCATCGAGAACTTCGTCGCCTACGTGGGCTCGGGCACGCCGCGCTTCTACCTGGCACTGGATCAGCAGCTGCCGGCCGCCAGCTTCGCGCAGTTCGTCATCAACACCACCGATATCGAGGCGCGCGAGGCGCTGCGCGGCAAGCTGCTCGACGAACTGCCCAAGACCTTCCCCGACCTGCGCTGGCGCGTGAACCGGCTCGAGAACGGCCCGCCCGTGGGCTACGTGCTGCAGTTTCGCGTCATGGGCCCCGACCGCGCGGTGGCGCAGGGCATCGCCGAACAGGTGGCGGCGATCTTCCGCGCCAACCCCTACCCGGCCGGCATTCACCTGGACAGCTACGAGCCATCGAAGGTCTTCAACGTCAAGGTCGACCAGGACCGTGCTCGCGCGCTGGGCGTGAGTTCATCCGACATCGCGCAGACCATCTACGGTTCGCTCGACGGTGCCGTGCTGTCGGATTTCCGCGAGGAGAACAAGCTCATCCCGATCACGCTGCGTGGCCCTCTGAGCGAGCAGCAGCACCTGAACCTGCTCGGTTCGCTGTCGATTCCGACCGTGGGCGGCAACTTGCCGCTGTCGCAGCTGGCGCAGATCGAGCCGGCTTTCGAGCCCGGCATCCTGTGGCGCCGCGACCGCGTGCCCACCGTCACCGTGCGCGCCGACATCTACGCCAACGTGCAGCCGCCCGTGGTGGTCTCGCAGTTGCTACCCGAGATCCAGAAAATCGAGCTGCCGCGCGGCTATCACATCGAAACGGGCGGCACCGTGGAGGATTCCGGCAAGGGTTCGGACTCGGTCAACGCCGGCATGCCGATGTTCCTGCTCGTGGTGCTGACGTTGCTGATGATCCAGCTCAAGAGCTTTTCGCGCACGGTGCTGGTGTTTCTCACCGCGCCGCTGGGCATCATCGGCGTCGCCGTGGCGCTGTTGCTGTCCACGCAGCCCTTCGGTTTCGTGGCCATGCTGGGCACCATCGCGCTGGCCGGCATGATCATGCGCAATACGGTGATTCTGGTCGACCAGATCGAGCAGGACATCGCCGAAGGCCATCCGCCGCAGAGCGCCATCGTCGACGCCACCGTGCGCCGCCTGCGCCCCATCGTGCTGACGGCGGCGGCGGCCGTGCTGGCGATGATTCCGCTGTCACGCTCGGAGTTCTTCGGGCCGATGGCGGTAGCGATCATGGGCGGCCTCATCGCGGCCACGCTGCTGACCCTGCTGTTCGTGCCGGCGTTGTACGCGGCCTGGTTCCGGGTACCGCGCAGCGGCTCGCACTGAGCGCCGGCCCGGCAGCTATCGGATATCTTTATTTCCGCATAAGCGGCGGTTTCCAGCCGCTTTTCGCTGCGGACTGTCATTGCCGCAGCGACGCCCTGTGGTATATCTAGTCCACGCTTCCCCGCCATTCTCATGCCGGGTTCAGGGGATGGGCGGACGGCCGCATCAACGCGGCGCGCCCAGGCCAGAGAGGCCGGGAAGCTCGCGCGAGCGCACCACGCCGCGTCCATACGAGCCGAGCCAGGGACTGCCAATGAACAAAAGTGTGACCGCGCCGCCGAGCGATGCCGACCTCGATACCTTGATCCAGAGCCTGTACGGCTGTGCCGTGACCTGCGAATGGACCGAGTTTCGCGAACGCGGCCTGACCCAGCTCTGCGAATGGACCGGCGCCAGCGCCGCGGTGTGGCTCACGCTGTCCAAGGGCTCGGTCATCGGCGAGTCCACCGAATATCCGGCCGGCCTGGGCCTTCCGCCCAAGTCCGCCATCGGGCTGACGTCCGCGGGTCAGGCCAGCGAACGCCAGCTCAAGCCAGTGCCGGCCGAATTGCAGGTTTCGTCGATCGAGGCCAGCAGCCTGCAGGTACTGCGCTATCCGCACCGCAAGGCGGCGCTCGAATCCGTGTTGCTGTTCTACTTCCGCGGCAGCGCCACGGCGCAGACCGATCTCGATCGCGCCGTGGGTCATCTGGTCGAAGCCGGCACGCTGGCCCTGCAGCAGTACATCCAGCGCGACGAGTGGCTGTCGGCACTGGGCCGCGCCAATCGCGGAACCACCGCCGTGGTCGATGCCAGGGGCGTGGTCTACGCGGTGACGCAGCGCTTCCGTGACCTGCTCGGCGAAAGCGAGGGCACGCCCGACTTCACCGTGCTGCCGTTCGAGCTGCCGAACCCCGACCTGGACGGCGAGCGCGATTTCGTGCGCGGCCCGCTGCATTTCCGCGTCGCGTCGCTGGGCCATTTGTTCCAGCTGCACGCGCGCAAGCCGCTGCCGCTCGACGGCCTGTCGCCGCGCGAACAGCAGATCGCACGCGCGCTGGGCGCCGGCAAGACCTTCAAGAGCGTGGCGCGGCAGTACGACATCGCCGTCTCCACGGTGGCGAACCACGCTTCGCGCATCTATCGCAAGCTCGGCATCTATCGTCGCGAAGACCTGGTCGACCTCGTGCGCCGTCCGCCTGCGGGCTTCACCTCGCCCGCACCGGCGGCGGCGTCCGCCGCGCGCTGATCATGGGCACGCGGCTGCCCGACGCTCAGGACCTGGGCTACGGCATCACCTGCATCGACACCGAGCAGCTGCGACCCGGCATCGCCTGCTGCTACCTGCTGCGCCAGGGCGACCAGGCCGCGCTGATCGAATGCGGCACCACGCTCGGCGTGCCCGGACTGCTCGCCGTCATCGAGGCCCAGGGCCTGAAGCGCGAGCAGATTCGCTACGTGATACCCACGCACGTGCATCTGGATCACGCCGGCGGCGCCGGCACGCTCATGCAGGCCCTGCCGAACGCGCAGCTGGTCGTGCATCCGCGCGGCGCGCGGCATCTGATCGACCCGTCGAAGCTCATCGCCGGCGCCACCGCGGTCTATGGCGCCGAAGCCGTGCAGCGCATGTACGGCGCCATCGTGCCGATCGCCGCCGAAGGCGTGATCGAAGCCGGCGACGGCCATCGCCTGCACTTGAACGATCGCGAGCTGCTGATCATCGACACGCCGGGCCACGCGCGCCATCACTTCTCGGTCTGGGATGCGGCCAGCCGCGGCTTTTTCACGGGCGATACCTTCGGCCTGTCGTACCGCGTCTTTGACGGTCCGCAAGGCGCCACGCTGATGCCCACGACCACGCCCGTGCAGTTCGAGCCCGAGGCCTGGGCCGCGACGCTGGACCGCTATCTGTCGTTTGCGCCGGAACGTATGTTCCTGACCCACTACGGCTGCGTCGAGCAAGTGCCGGAGCTCGCCGCCGACCTGCGCCAGGGCCTGCTCGACTACCAGCGTCTGGCCGCCGGCATCGCCGAAACCGGCGACGCCCGCCACGAAACGCTCAAGGCCGCGCTGCTCGACTACAGCCTCGCCCTGCTGCATCGCCGGCAATCGCCCGTGAGCGACGAGCTGGCGCGTGACTGGCTGGCGATGGACATGGATCTCAATGCGCAGGGGCTGGAGGTCTGGCTGGATCGGCCGGCGGCGTAAGCCGCCTTGCCTCGCGTCAGCAGCCCGGCAAGGCCTGTCCGTTCTCCAGCGCGATCAGGCTGTCGACCAACAGGTTCCAGTACGTCGGCAGGCTGTCGTAGGGGTTGCCTTCGCCGCGGCGCGAACCGACGTCGAAGCTGTCGTCGGTGATGTAGACGTAGCCCATGTTGTAGCGCGCGCCGCGCCCCATGCCGAGCATCGCCTGCATGGCGGCGCAGCCCGAGACATCGTGCGCGATCATCGCGGCGTGATCGTTTGCCCGCTCGTATAGCCAGGGCGCCGCATCGCGCGGGTCGTAGTCGCCGTAGTCGGCGCCATAATGCTCGAAGCTCACCAGTACGTCGGCGACATCGGCGTAGGCGGCGTCGGACGGAATCGCGCCTGGATTGCCGATCACGCGCAGGCTCGCGTCGCGGCTCTTGATGTAGGCGTAGAGCTGGCGATAAAAATTCAGCGACGAGGACTCGGTGCTCATCTCGTCGAGAAAGAAGCCTGAAATCGGCAGATGGCCGTACAGGTCGAGATAGGCGTCGATGTCGGCCTCGACCTCGGCCAGCGGACGCTCGCCCGTTCCCCACTTGGTGTAGACGTAAGCCACCAGCGAACCGCCCGCCGCGACGAAGCGTCGCGCCACCGCATCCTGCTGCGCATCGACGGCGCTGAAGTGACCGTCGTCGGGGTTGAAGATGGTGGTGATCTGCACCTGGTTGCGCGTGCGCTGCGCCGTGGCGATCAGCGCCTCCCAGGGCGAGCCGGTCTCGGGATAGAAATAGGCCGGCACCAGGATCTGCTGGGCCTGCGGATGCGGAATGAAGTACAGCGGCATGCTCGCGCTGGCACCGATGCCGCCGACGCTGGCCGTGGCGCTCAGCGTGCCGGAGCCTGCGGTGCCGGCGGTCAGCGTGGTGCTGGCAACGCCGCCGCGCGTCGTCGCCGCAGCATCGGCCAGCGTGCCGACGGTGACGCTGAAATTCACCGTGTTGCCGTCGGGCGCGGCGCTGGAGTCGTAGCGCAGGCTGGCCTGCACGGGCACGACGGCGCCGAGCTCGAACACGTTGGCATCGGCGGTCGGGCTCAGCAAGGACAGGGATATCGTCGCCGGCAAGGGCTGCGGCTCGCCGCCTTCGTCGTCCGAAGCGCCCGAGCCGCAGGCGGACACGGTCAGGCAGGCCGACAGCAGCAGCGACCCCGACAGGAATGGATTCATCGACATGGGCGGCATCACACGAAACGAACAGGTGGGCATGATGCGCCCGGCCCCGTCGCGCGGGCAGCGTCTGTTTTCACCTAGATCGATCTTCCCTACACGCGCCTTGCGCGGCACGTGCCGCGCAAGGCCGGCTACACTCGTCGGCATGCGTTCGTTCCTCGCTCCGGCCTGCGTGGCGCTGCTATTGACGGCCACCCTGGCGACCTCGGGCTGCACCACGGCCGGTTACTACTGGCAGCTCGCGCGCGGCCAGTGGCAATTGCTGTCGAGCCGCGAATCCATCGCCGGCATCGTCGGCGATCCGCAACGCGACCCCCGTCTGCGCGAGCGTCTGCGGCAATTGCAGCAGGCGCGGCGCTTCGCCTCCGACGTGCTGCACCTGCCCGACAACGGCAGCTACACGCAATACGCCGACCTGGGCCGCGACTACGTGGTGTGGAACGTGTTCGCCACCGCGGAGTTCTCGCTCGATGCGGTGGAATCCTGCTTCCCCATCGCAGGCTGCCTGGCTTATCGCGGTTACTTCTCGCAAGCCGGCGCCGAGCAGCAGGCCGGCCGGCTGCGCGAGCAGGGCTACGAGGTCGACGTCGGCGGCGTGCCGGCGTATTCGACGCTGGGCTGGTTCGACGATCCCGTCATCAACACGATGATGCGCTGGTCCGACGCCCACCTGATCGGCACGCTGTTTCACGAGCTGGCGCACCAGAAGCTGTTCGTGAAGAACGACACCGCGTTCAACGAATCCTTCGCCAGCTTCGTCGAGGAGCAGGGCCGTCGCGACTACATCGCGCTGGCCGATGTTCCGGGCCTGGACGAGGCGGCCGAGGCGCAGCGCGAAGCGCGCTCGCGCGAGTTCGTGGAACTGATCCTGGGCACGCGCGACGAGCTGAAAGCGCTTTATGCGCAACCGCTGGAAGCCGACGCCATGCGCCAGGCCAAGCAGGCCGTGTTCGACGATCTGCAGGCGCGTTATCGCGCACTGCGCGACGGCGCCTGGGGCGGCTACGCGGGCTACGACGGCTGGTTCGCGCAGCCGCTCAACAATGCACGCCTGCTGCCATTCGGACTCTACGATCAATGGGTGCCGGCCTTCGCCGCGCTATGGCGCGAACAGAATCGCGACTGGCGCGCGTTCTTCGAGGCCGCCACGCTGATCGGCAAGCTGCCGGCCGCGCAGCGCCAGGCGCGACTGCAGGCGCTGCTCGCGGAGCCCTCGGCATGAGCCTCGGAGCCCGAACGGCCAGGCGCCTGCTGACGGCGCTCGCACTGCTGCTGAGCCTGCCGGCCGTTTACGGCTTCGGCTTCAAGACCGACGAAACCTCCGAGGCACGTCGCGACGCCAACCGCTTCATCCTCGAAAAGCTCAATCGGCAGAGCGGTGAAGGCTGGAGCCGTAGCGGACGCTTCTTTCTGTGGTCGTATCGCTTCTCGCGCGAGGGCTGCGAGCTGACCATGCGCCGCGAGGCCCTGGAAGGCGGCCAGACGGTGACGCAGACGGTGCCGATGTCCGACGTGATTCCCTTGTGGATGGGCACCGGATCGCTGGGCCTGTATTGCCAGTCGCGCCTGGGTTGCATCGACATGCGCGTGGCCGGCGGGGCCAACGCCGACCTGGGCTCCGGCCGCCTCAGCGAAACTCCCGTGCTGGCGCCCGAACCCGACGACCTGCCCAAGCTCAAGGATGCCTTCGACGAACTGCACCGGCTTTGCGACGACGCCTACGGTGCCGGCGGGCAATAGTCGTTCGCAGACCCGTGCATTTCTCGCGTCGCGGAGCGCGGTCGATCTCGCGCAGGCAAGCCATGAGCCACCCTGCGAGGCAGGGGCGTCCATTCGGTCAGCGCCTGCGGCGGCGCCACCAGTTCAACACCGCCAGCGCCGCCGGGCGCAGGCGCAGTTCCGTCGCGTCGAGCGCCCTGGCCACCGCCAGCGACTCGTGCGCCAGCAGGCTCAGGCCCAGCACCGCGATGAGCGTGCCAGGGCCGGGTGCCGGCATCAGCACGATGCCGATCAGAGTAACGACGACGCCTCCGGCGAGCCGCAGGGCCCTGACGAGGCCGCCATGCTCTCCGCTGCGCTGCTGGTATTGCCGTTGAAAGCGCTCGCCGGGCGGGCTGTCGGCGAAATCGCGCAGGCGTTTCTTGATCGGCTCGAGCATGCGGGAACGCGTCAGTGCAGGCGCTGGCGCACGCTAGGCGCGGCGCGCTGGCCCGCGCATGAACCGTCCGCGCGGTCCATGCTCAGGGCAGCGGATGTTCGCGCACCTGGGCGACGAACTTGTCGGCCTTCATGAAGCCGTACATCACGCTGCCGTCGGGCAGGATGGTCACGGGCGTGCCGCGCAGGCCCATGTCGACGGCGAGGTCGTACTGCTTCTTGACGGGGTTGCGGCAATCGCCGGCACCATTGGGCAGGCGCTCGTAGAGCAGCGCCGTATTGAGCGCACCGGCGCGATCGAACTGGCACCAGACGCTCTGCGCCTGATCGAAAGCCTCGGACGGCGCGCCATACTTGGAATAGAAGAAATACCGCACGCCGATACCGGCACGATTGATGTCGCCGATCTCGCGATGCAGCAGCTTGCAGTAGTGGCAGTCGACGTCGGTGAAGATGGTCACCCACTGCTTGACCAGGCCCATCGGCGGCGCGAACACGATGGCCTCTCCGGCTCCGGCCTGCACGCTGCGCACGCGCTCCTCGTTGCGGCGTGCGTCGGTGAGCTTGGCGCCGGTATCCAGGTCGACCAGATCACCCGACACCAGAAAGCGGCCGTCGGCGGTCAGATAACCGAAGGAGTGGCCGGAGTGAATCTCGAACAGTCCCGGCGCGGCCGAACGGCGGATGTTTTCGCGCGGGACATCGGGCAGCCGCACGGTCATGACATCGCGCAGCTGTTCGAGCTGCGTGTCGACGTCGGCCGTCGCCGCGAGCGGCGCGAGAGCCGACGTGACGACCAGCAAGCCGGCGGCGGCCCTGCGTAGCGAACTGCGCATCAACCGGCCGGCGTCGCCTCGGACTGCTGCAGGGCCTGCAGCAGTTCGGCCGGCTGGCGATAGCCCGGAATCAGCTCGCCGTTGCTGAGGATGATCGAGGGCGTACCACGCAGGCCCAGATCGACCGCGGCCTGCAACTGCTCGCCGACGGGGTTCTTGCACGACTTGTCGCCATCGATCTTCTGGCCCAGCTTGGCCTGCGTCAGCGCCGACTTGCGGTCGGCCGAGCACCAGACTTCCTCGGCTTTGTAGAACGACTCGGTGTCGGCGCCCGAGCGCGGAAAGAACACGTAGCGCACGGCGATGCCCTGCGCGTTGTATTCGGCGATGTGGCTGTGCAGGCGGCGGCAGAAACCGCAGTCGATGTCGGTGAAGACGGTGATCGTGTATTTGGTCTTTTCGGGCGCGAACTCGATGTAGCCGTCCTTCTCGAGATTGCCGACCAGCGTGGCGCGCGCCACGCGGCGCGAGTCCTCGGTCAGTTCCTTGCGCGTCGCCAGGTCGGTCAGATCGCCCGAGATCAGGTAGCGACCGTCGGCGGTGACGTAGCCGAAGTTCATGCCGATCTGAATCTCGTAGATGCCCGGCATCGGCGTGGCACGCACATGCTCGGGATCCAGCTCCGGAATGTGGCTCTTGATGGCCTCGCGCACGGCGTCCAGTTCGACCGAGGACACCTGCGGCGCGGGCTCGAACCCGACGTCGGCGCTGCCCGAAGATTCGGGCGCCGGCGGCGCGCAGGCGGCCAGAGACAGGGTCAGGGCGAACAGCCAGTAAGGGGTTTTCATCTCGGCGAATCCATCGGGTCAGGAGGCGGCCGCACGGCGGCAGGCCGGCATGATGACACCAAAATCCTGCCGTCGTTCGCTACATCCGCCGTTTTGACCACCTCGCGACATCGTATCGACGACGATGCCGCCAGCGCTCAGACGAAGCCGAGATCGCTGCTGGCGAAACGATCGAGATTCGGGAACACCGTATGAATGTCGTCTTCGGCGGCACCGAACCAGCGCAGCAGGGTAGCGCCGTACTGCTCCACACTCGTGGTGGGAATCATGCGCCCGCCGCCGGCATCGTCGCTGCTGCCGACCGCCTGGTTGGGGAAGCTACCGTAGACACGTCCACCCGCGACGGCACCGCCGCTCACCCACTGCACGTTGCCCCAGCCGTGATCGCTGCCGTCGCCGTTGGACGTCAGACTGCGACCGAAGTCGGAGGCAGTGAAAGTGGTGACCTGCTGCCCCAGTCCCAGTTCCTCCATGTTCGCGTCGAAAGCGCTCATCGCCTGCGACACCTGGCTCAGCAAACCGGGTTGGGCGCCGGACTGCCCATCGTGCGTGTCGAAGCCGCCCAGCGAAACGAAGAACACCTGGCGTGACATCGACAGGCTGCTGCGTGCGGCGATCATCTTCGCCACGAGCTGCAACTGCGAGGACAGCGTACTGCTGGGATACGTTGTAGAGAACGCCGGCACCTGGCTCAGGGCCTGGCCGACTTCGGCACCCAGGCTCATCGAGCGCGCGGTCACGTCCGCCGTGTAGAAGGCCGTGGGCGTCTGTGCCTGCGCGAGCATCTGGTTGAACACCGCGCTGCGCTGGGACGCGCGACCGTCGAGCGTGGCCTTGAACTGCACCACGCCGTTCTGGCCCAGCACATAGGGCATCGACTGCGGCCCGGTCTGCCAGTAGTTCGAGGAGCCGATCGACACGTTCATCGACAGTTCCCGGTTGGCGTTGACCGAGCCCATGAGCTCGGACAATCGCCCCGCCCAGCCCGTGCGCTGCGCGGCATCGGACTGCGTCGCCATCCAGCAGCCCTGCTGATCGTTGTGCGAGAACAGCTGCGGCGGCAGATTGCGCTTGGCCTGGAAGTCCGCCTTGGTGGTCGGCGCCACCAGCGTGCCGACGTTGGCGACGAAGGCCAGACGGCCACGCGAGTACAGCGACTGCAGGCCCGGCATCGTCGTTGGCACGCCATAGCTCAGCGACGAACTGCCCTGCGCAGCGTTACTGAGTTGCAGCAGGCCCGAGGTTGGCAGCGCGAGACTGCTTCGCGTGGTCTTGTAGGTTTGATAGCGCGCCGAATCGGTGGGCACCAGCACGTTGTAGCCGTCGTTTCCGCCGTAGAGGAACACGCAGACCAGCGCCTTGTAGTCACCCGTGGCGGCCTGTGCGGCGGACGCCAGTCCACCGCCGAGCATGCCCAGCATGCTGCCGCGCGTCGCCAGACCCGCAGCAGCCGAGAGCCCCGCGCGAAGCAGATCGCGCCTGGAAAATTGAGACATGGTGAGGCTCCCTTATCGCTGATGCATGTACTGCGGAGATGAAAAACTCAGGTACAGCGCTTCTTGCAGGCGCGCCAGCCCTTTGTCCGACGACGTCGGAATGCTGTTCAGATAAGTCGCCAGCGTGGATTTGAGCGTGGCATCCATCTGCCCCGAGAACAGCAGCAGATCGAGTTTCGCCAGCAGCTGGTCGGTATTCGGCGCGATCGCCAGCAGGTCGGTCAGCACGCTGCGGATCGCCGTGGTGCTGACGCCCGAGCGCGTGCTGTAGTCGTAGTAGATCGAAACGTAGATCCGGTTCAGCGCCCCGGCGACACCAGGGTCGGTGGTGAGCTGCAGTTCGGGCGCCACGAGACCCGAGTCGCGAATCTCGCCGGCCGGCGCGTAATCGGGCTGATAAAAGTTGAACACGCTGTCGGCGGCCAGCGGCGCCTGGCCCTGCTCCGCGTTCATGTTGTAGGAGTTGTACTGGTAGCGATTGTCGCTGGACGCCGGCAGGGCCTTGAGCAGGCGCCATAGATGAGTCTGGCGCAGCAGGGGTTCGCGCGCCTTGCCGAAATTCGGGTTCTCGGCGACGCCGTTCACCGCTTCCGGATCGAGCAGGATCGCCTTGATCACCGCCGCCATGTTGCCGCGCACGTTCTTGCCGTCGTTGTTGAAGATCGTGGCGACGCGCGCGACGTAGGCCGGAGACGGATTGCTCGTGACCAGCTTCTGGATGAGCTGCTTGCTCACGAAGGGGCCGACGTTGGGGTGCCGGAAGATGGCGTCGAGCGCGAGCTTGAGGTCCTGCGTCGTCGAGCCGTTGGCCGGAATCGACACGCCGCCGACGATGATCTTGGCATTCTTGTCATGATGATCGTCGAAGGCCTTCATGGGCTGCAGGAACTGCAGCGGATTGCCATTGGCCCAGCTACTGTTGGCCCAAGACCAGCCCGTGAATACGCGGGCAAGATTCTCGACGTCGTCCTGCGTGTAGGCGGGAATGGGCACGCCATTGGCGTCCAGCTGGTTGCTGCCGTCGAGATTCAGCTTCGTCAGGCCGATGGTGAACAGCTGCATGAACTCGCGCGCATAGTTTTCGTCCGCACGCCGCCCCGTCGTCGCATCGGGCTTGTCGTTCGACAGCATCGACAGATAAACGCCCATCTGCGACGACAGCGTGACCTTCTCGAGCAGCGTGCGGTAATTGCCGAAGGCATTGCGCACGAGAATGTCGTTGTACATGCACAGACCTTCGGCGCCGCCGTCATTGGAGAACAGGCTGTTCTTCTCGGAAACGACGAGGATCTGCGACAGCGCGTAGGCGACACGCTGGCGCAGCTGATCGGGCGCGTAAAGCGAAACCCTCCACCACGTGTACGCCCGCGAGTAGAGATCCACCTTGCCGGTCGATGGATTCTTGTTGGAGGTATTGCACGAGTTCTGATGAAACCAGCCACCGGACGCGACGATCTGCTGGTCGACCCAGCTCTCCGCCGTCATGGTGATGGCCTTGTCCAGATCGGCCTGATTGGCACCGAACGTAGCCTGGTTCAGCAGACGAGCCGCTTCGGGCGGCGTCATCGTCGCGGCCATCGCGGACTGCCAACTCATCGCGATCGACAGGAAGGAAGCCACCAGGAACCGGGGCAGGAATCTCGCTTTGATCATGGGAAAGTCGCGGCTTGCAGAGGGACGGCGGGGTCGATTGGATGATGCAAATCTTCAGAGTCGAGAGCACGTCAGTTCATCGCCCATTCAGTCGCGCTCATCGCGACTTTCAAGGGCGCATGCCGCCGGTCGGTCGAAGCCAACCTCCCGGACGTGAACGACAGGTCATGTGCGGGGCGTCCCTGCCCCAAAGCGAGATACGGCTTGTGATGGTCGGCGGCCGAGCCCTCCCCTGAGTCGACCGCCAGAGATCCGAACCGGCGAGTGCTCGCCTGAAAGAGCGCGAGAAGATCGGGCAAATTGCAAGCAAGATGAGGTCAGAAGGCGCATTTTGCCGGATCGATGCGAGCAAGACACGCGCCAGAACGTCCATGCCTGGGGAAATCCTCCTACCCCCGGAACGAGCCCTGCCCTGCCCGCGTGCCGACACGACGTTGTCCGCGCCCCACCTATCGCGTAAGGTGCAGGCCGTAGCCGGGGGTGCCCGCGCAGCGTCATGCGCAGGCTGAGATCACACCCTAGGAACCTGGCCGGGCAACCGGTGTAGGGATGGCTCTTGCACCCGCCCGTCGTGGCGGCGGCGGCGCATCCCGTTTTCTGCATGAGGATGCACATGAACCTGCCGCTCGATCCCAAAGCCTCCGAGCTGTTCCGTCTCGCCGACGAGCTGTCGGCCGACGTGCGCCGGCCGTTTCCGAACAGCCGCAAGATCTACGTCGAAGGTTCGGCCGGCGTCAGCGTGCCGATGCGCGAGATCAGCCAGACCGACACGCGCACCGAAGCCGGCCCGGTCGCCAACCCGCCGATCACCGTCTACGACACCTCGGGTCCCTATTCCGACCCGAACGTGACCATCGACCTGCGCCAGGGCCTGCCCAGCGTGCGCAGCGCCTGGATCGAAGCACGTGGCGATACCGAGCAGCTCAAGGGCCCGAGCTCGCTGTTCGGCCGTATTCGCGCTGCGGACGACAAGACCGCGAACCTGCGCTTCGAGCACATTCGCGCCCCGCGCAAGGCCAAGGCCGGCGCCAACGTTTCGCAGATGCACTACGCGCGCCGCGGCATCATCACGCCCGAGATGGAGTACATCGCGATTCGCGAGAATGCGCGACTCGAAGAGCTGCGCTCCACGTATGAATCGGCCGGCTACCTGCGTCGCATGCACGCGGGCAACAGCTTCGGCGCTCAGCTGCAGAAGCAGATCACGCCCGAATTCGTGCGCGCCGAAGTTGCACGCGGTCGCGCGATCATTCCGGCCAACATCAATCACCCGGAACTCGAGCCGATGATCATCGGCCGCAACTTCCGCGTGAAGATCAACGCCAACATCGGCAACTCGGCGGTGACGTCGAGCATCGCAGAAGAAGTCGAAAAGATGGTCTGGTCCACGCGCTGGGGCGGCGACACCGTGATGGATCTGTCGACCGGCAAAAACATTCACGAAACGCGCGAGTGGATTATCCGCAACTCGCCCGTGCCGATTGGCACCGTGCCCATCTATCAGGCGCTGGAAAAAGTCGACGGCAAGGCCGAAGACCTGACCTGGGAGCTGTTCCGCGACACGCTCATCGAGCAGGCCGAACAGGGTGTCGATTACTTCACCATCCACGCCGGCGTACTGCTGCGTTATATCCCGATGACGGCCAACCGCATGACGGGCAGTG
>JALRLM010000412.1 GCA_023254435.1 Hydrocarboniphaga sp. | reverse complement strand
GCGACCGGCACGGGCGGCGGGCTGTCGGGCTACGCGGTGACGCTGGACAACAGCAACACGCGCCAGCTGACCAGCCCCGGCGGCGCGGTGAGCACCTGGTGATGCGCCGGCATCGCAAGCCCGGGCAGCAGCGCGGTTTTTCGCTCATCGAGTCGATGACGGCGATCACGCTGTCGGGCCTGCTGTTCGCCTCGGGCGTGCCGCTGACCAGCAGCTGGGTGTCGTCGGCGCGCGTGCGCGATGCGCAGGGCCTGATGACGCAGGGCGTGGCGCGCGCTCGCGCGCTGGCGCTGCGTAATCCGGGCGGCGTCACCGGCACGGCGACAGCGGCGATGCTCTGCCTCAGCGGCGGCAACCTGCGCCTGATCGCGGCCAGCCGCAGTCCGCAGACGGCCGCGTCCTGCAGCGCCACCGCCGCGCTGTGGAGCGCACGCTTGCCGGCCAGCGCCAGCGTCACCGCCGGCGGCAGCGCGCTGGGCTGCCTGGCCTTCAACAATCGCGGTGTGGCGGTGAACCCGGCCGCCGCCAGCGGCAGCGACAGCTGCCCGACGTCGACGAGCGTGGTCATCGCCTCGTCCAGCCAGAATGTCGCGCTCACGCTCTACTGATCGACGCATCGCCCGCCGGCAGCGCGGTGACGCGCTGCTGGAGGCCTTGATCGGCTCGGTGCTGGTGGCGCTGCTGGTGCTGGGCTCCACCTATACGGCGACGCGCGTGGCGCTGAGCCAGAGCCATGCACGCACCCAGGCCATGGCCATCGCGCAGCTGCGCAACCTGCTGCAGGAGACCGCCGATACCAGCCCCTGGTGCCTGGGCGCTTCGCCGCCGGCGATCCGCCTGCGTCCGGCCGACGCCAGCCTGGCGCCCGTCGACCTGCCCGTCACCGCCACCTGCACCACGCCCACGGGCATCACGCTGGGCGGGCTCACCATCAGCGCGCCCTCGCGCATCCGGCTGTCGGTGAGCTCGCCGCGCCTGTTCGGCGGCGTCGGCACGCTGGTGGTGGGAGACAGCGGTGCGTGAGGCGCTCCGCCCCGGTTTCCATCCTCACCGCCAGCGCGGCATGACGCTGCTGAGCATCCTCGTGGGCCTGCTGGTGTCGACGCTGGCCGCGCTGACCACGCTGACCACCTATCGCATGCTGGTGGTGCGCTCGGTGGAAGGCAGCACGCGTGCCACGCAGGACGGCCACATGGCCAGCGGTACGCTGACCGCGCAGATGGAGCTGCAGAGCGCGGGCTTCGGCATCGGCTCGCTGGCCCTGCCGGCGCTGGCCAACACCGATCTCGTGGTGCTGTCGCAGGCCAGCTGGGCCAACGGCAGCCTCGGCGGCACGGTGCAGACCATCGGCAGCAGCGGTGCCACCAGCGGCAACGCCGTGGTCTGGGGCGCCAGACCGCTGCTGACCAGCTACGAATGCTCGGCGCTGCTGGCGCAGGACTCGGGCCTGATGCTGCTGCGCGGCAACTGCACGGCGGCCAATCAGTGGGCTGGCGCGAGCTGGCAGAAAGTGGGCGACCTGATTCCACCGGCCGGCATCGGCGGTGCCAGCGCCGTGCTGCGCGCCGAACGCGCCAGCTGCTGGCCGTTCGCGCAGGCCGCCGTGGTGCCCGATGCGATCCGCGTGACGCTGTGGAACGACGAGTCGTCGTGGAAGAGCAGCGTCTGCCTGCCCGCGATCAAGGCGCCGTCGACATGAGGCGCGGCCACCGCATGGCATCGCCGCGCTCGCAGCGCGGCCTGGCCACGATCCTGATCGTGCTGATGGTCGGCATGGCGCTGACCGCCACCGCGCTGGGCGTGGCGCACACCGTGCGCGGCGCGCAGGAGAAAACCCTGGCGATGCATGCCTCGACGGTGTCGCAGCAGCGCACCTGGTCGGGCGTCGAACTGCTGCGCCAGTATCTGGTGTCGGTGAACCTCACCGCGCCGCCCTGGAGTTCGCTGCCGTGGTCGGTGCCGATCGTTGGCATCGCCAGCAGCGCGCTGTCGGCGCAGCTCGTCTCGATCAGCGGGCCCGACTCCAGCGGCAACTACATCGTCACCGCCGACATCACCGGCGCGGGCGGCGGCGCCAACTCGGTGCTGCGCGCGGTGTATCAGGTGGCGCGGCCGCTCAGCACGGGCGGCTCCAGCAGCAGCGGACCGGCCATCGACGTCGCCGACTTTTACTACGACCTCGACATGAGCGGCAGCATCACGGTGAAGGGCGACTCGTCGGCCAACTTCAACGTGATGGGCAACGTGAAGCTCGACAGCGCCTCGATCACCGGCATCAACGCGATTCACTCCACCGGCAACGTCACCGTGGGCAGCGGCATCAAGGTCAACCAGATCTACGCCAACGGCAACATGACGCTGACGGGCTCGTCGGCGATCCTGTCGGTGTCGGCGCTCGGCAACGTGATCGACAACAGCAGCGGCACGCAGGGCGTCATCAACAGCAATGGCACGGTCACCATCGGCAACGGCGTGGTCAACACCGTCAACGCCATGGGCAACGTCAGCGCTGGCAGCGGCGGCAGCCACGGCACGATCAACACCAATGGCACGCTGACCGTCACCAACGGCGTGGTCAACATCGCCAACGCCATCGGCAACGTGTCGCTGACCGGCGGCACGATCAAGACCACCAACACCATGGGCGCGGTCAGCTGGACCAGCACCGGCACCGGCGCGCTGACCATCAACGCCAACAGCTCGATCCTGTATGCGGCGGCCGGCGGCACGCTCAACGCCAAGGGCGACGTGAGCCTGACCGGCGGCGGCGCATTCGCCGTCAACACGCTGGGCAATACCTACGTGCGCAGCTACGGCGGCATCACCCTGCTCAACGGCAAGGGCAACCTGCAGGTCGATCAGTACGCGGCCGTGGTCGGCACCATCGGCGGCGCGCTGAACAAGCTGCAGCAGTGGAACCTCAACGTGCTGGTCACGCTGCTGGCCGGCTTCATTCCCACCAATGTGCCGACGGTGTCGCTGACGCCGATCGCGCCGCTGCAACCCTACGAACTCACGCGGCCGGTGGTCGATGCCTTTGCGCTCAAGAGCGCGGCCAACTACGTGTTCGAATACCAGTCGGCGGGCTGGACGCGCGTCACCGTCAACAACGTGCTGGGCATCGTCTCGGGCGTGTACGCACTGGCCAGCGATTCGAGCAAGAAGGATTTTCTCTGTCCGTTGGTGTCGTTCAACACCGGCAGCAAGAGCTGCCTGGTCTCGGGCTCGCTGCAGAAGACCATCTGCCAGGGTTATTCGGCGCAGAACACCTGCTTCACCACCAGCGTGACCTCGGGCATTCCCAAGTGGGTCGTCGCCGGCATCAGCCTGGCGCCCGGCGCGTTCTGGTTCGACGGCGACCTGGAGCCTTCCACCGGCACCTACTTCAATACCTTCGTCGCCACCGGCCACATCGTCACCAGCGGCGCGCATATCACCAAGTCGCCCAACAACGCCGGCTACGGACCGATCTGCAACAACGCGCCCACCGATGGCGTGGCCGTGAACGCCAACTTCGCGGGGCTGGCCCCGCTCAATTTCTGCAACCTGGTCACCGCCAAGCTCACGCAGGACAGCCTCGGCAACATCGCCTACCTGGCCGGCGCCTATCGCAGCGGCGTGTTCGGCGGCGGCAACATCACGCTGGGCGCCAGCACCAAGGCCTACGGCACCATCGTCGCCGGCAACCTGTTCAACAGCGGCGGCAGCACCACGGTCTACGGCTACGTCGCCGCCGCCGGACAGGCCGTCACCAGCGGCAACAACGCGCTGGGTGGCAGCACCACGCTGGACCTGACCACGCTGCCGTCCACGTATACGCCCGATGTGATTCCCTGCACCGGCAACTGCGCGCCCACGGCCTCGCTAACGGGCACCGCCGCAGTGATGTGGACGCGATACCTGTAGTCGAAATTACCCGCGACAGGCATCGGCACTCCCTCGGCCGACCGTCTGTCGACTGACCTGGCGCATAGCCGCTCCGCTTCGTTTTTACCAGCGCAAGAGCCGATACGATCCTCCTATGATGGAACCGGGTCCGCTCGCCCGCTTTGCGTGCGGGCCCGGAGGAGAAACCGATGACACCGACCGACGGTGCACAGTACCGAGCCACGCCGACAGAGAGGCTCCGTCATTACCTGACACGCGGGCTGACCCGGCTGCGCCGCAGCCTGATGCCGGCCGCGCAACGTCGCATCGAGCAGGAGTTCGACGACGCGCAGCGGCTCGCGCGCATCGGCAGCTGGCACTGGGCCATCGACTCCGACGCCATCCAGTGGTCGGAGACGCTCTACGACATCTACGGTCAGGACCCGTCCAAGCCGCCGCCGCCGTATGCCGAGCAGGTCGACATGTACACCGACGAGAGCAAGGCCAAGCTCGACGCGGCGATCACTGCGGCGATCGAGCACGGCACCGCCTACGAAATCGAAATCGAAGTGCGCCACAGCTCCGGCGAACCGCGCTGGATGATGGCGCGCGGCGAAGCGGTCCGCGACGCCAGGGGCAAAGTCACGGCGCTGCGCGGCATCGTGCACGACATCAGCGCCCGGCGTCGCGCCGAGCGCGCGCTGCGCGAAAGCGAGCGGCGCTTCCGCGCCATCTTCGATTCCACCTTCCAGTTCATCGGCCTGCTGTCGCCCGACGGACGCTGGATCGAAGTCAACCAGACCGCGCTGAATTTCGTCGGCGCCCGGCTCGAGGACGTGATCGGCGCCGCCGCGGCCGACCTGCCGTGGTGGGGTCGCGCGCCCGACGATCCGCAGAAGTTCCGCGACGCCGTCGAGCGCGCGCGCAACGGCGAGTTCGTGCGCTACGACTTCGTGCAGATCGGTGCCGACGGCAAGCCGATGACCATCGACTTCTCGCTCAAGCCGGTGTTCGACGGCCAGGGCCAGGTCATCATGCTGATTCCCGAAGGTCGCGACGTCACCCAGGAGCGGCACAACCGCCTGGCGCTGACCGCCAGCGAGACGCGCCTGCGCATGACGCTGCGCAACGCCCCTATCGGCAACGCGCAGGTCGGGCTCGACGGCCGCTTCATCGACGTCAACGAAGCCCTGTGCGACATGCTCGGCTACAGCGAACGCGAACTGCTGGCCAAGACCTTCCAGGCGCTCACGCATCCCGACGATCTCGAGAACGACGTCGCGCTGGTTCGCGCGCTGCTGCGCGGCGAACGCGAGCGCTATTCGATGATCAAGCGCTACCTGCATTCCAGCGGTCGCATCGTCGATGCACAGCTCGACGTCACCCTGGTCAGCGACGATCGCGACAAGCCGCTTTACTTCATCTCGCAGATTCAGGACATCACCACGCGGCGCCGGCTCGAGCGCGAACAGCAGATGCTGACCCAACGCCTGGAAACGGCGCTGCGCGTGTCGGGCATCGGCGTCTGCGACTGGTATCTCAAGGACGACCGCATCGAGTTCGACGACGCCACCGCGCGCATCTTCGGCTTCGATCCGGCCATCCACAATCACTACCGCGCCTGGAGTGCGATCGTCGAAGCCGACGACCTGCCGATGACCGAGGCGACGCTGAGCCGGGCGATCAAGGAACGCGTTCCGCAGTCGATGACCTTCCGCATCCATCATCCGGAGCTCGGCCTGCGCTACGTGGACGCCAGCTCGGGCGTCGTGCTCGACGAATCCGGCCGCGCCGTGCGCGTGGTCAGCGCGGTGCTCGACGTCACCGAACGCTGGGAATCCGAGCGCCGCATCAGCGAGAACCGCGCCCTGCTGCGCAACCTGATCGACAACCTGCCGTTGTGGGTGTCGATGGTCGACCGCAACGGCCGCTACGTGGTCACCAACCAGCGCAGCGCGCGATCGCTGGGCCTGCCGGTCACCGCGATCGAAGGCCAGGACGTGCACGAACTGCCGCGCGCGACGATGCCGATGCGGCCGGGCCCCGCTCTCGACCGTGCGATGCATGGCGAAAGCGTGGAGACCTCCGACAGTTTTGTCGAAGACGGACGCATGATTCATGTGCAAGGTATGTATCTGCCGATCACCGAAGGTCCGCAGGCCGGCAGCTGCCTGGGCGTGTTCAGCGACGTCACCGCACTGAAGCTGGCCGAGGCCCAGCTCAGCGAGAGCAACCAGCGGCTCGAGCAGCGCATCGCCGAAGTGCTCAAGCTGCAGGAGCTGCTGCATGCGCAGGCGATCCACGACGAGCTCACCGGGCTCTACAACCGCCGCCACTTCGACGCCAGCCTGACGTCGGAACTCGCGCAGGCGCGCGTCGGCGGTCACGAGGTGAGCCTGATCATCGCCGACCTCGATCATTTCAAGGTGCTCAACGACCGCCACGGCCATCCCACCGGCGACGCCGTGCTGCGCATGTGGGCCGAGGTCATGCGCCAGAGCATGCGTGCCACCGACATCCTGTGCCGCTACGGCGGCGAGGAGTTCGCCATCGTGCTGCCGCGCTGCACGCTGGAGCAGGCCTGCGAACGCGCCGAGACCTTGCGCGCGCGCTTCGAGCAGGCCTCGCTGGAGCTGTCGCCGGGCGGCCCGCGCGTGGGCACCACGGTATCGATCGGCGTGGCCGCCTCGCGCCAGGGCCTGCGTGATTCCGTGGAGATCGTGCGCGTTGCCGATGCCGCGGTGTATCGCGCCAAGTCGGGTGGCCGCAATCGGGTGGTGCACGAGCCGCTGGAGACGCTGCTGGATCGCGCCGCCGGCTGAGGTCGCGGGCACTTGGCGCCCGTTTTGCTGTCCCCATGAGCGTGCCGCGCGACCGCGGCGACGTCCCAGGGACTGGAGAACGAGCGCATGGCCAAGGTGCAACCCGGTGTAGGACCGCGGCATCCCCAGGTGGTGGTGCTGGTCGGCGCGACCGGCGACCTGGCCCGGCGCAAGCTGATTTCGGGACTGTTTCACCTGTCGAGCGCCGGCTTCATGCCGGGCTGCCGCATCGTCGGCGTGTCGCTCGATGCGCTCGATGCCGAGGGCTTTCGCCGCGTGGCGCGGCAGGCCATCGACGAATTCTCGGCGCGCAAACCCGGCGACGAGGACTGGGCCGCGTTCGCCGCCTGCCTCGACTACGTGCCGCTGTCGGCCGGCGCCGACGCGCTCAAGGACGCCGTGGAGCGTGCCCAGCGCAGCTTCGACGGCGAGAGCCGCCTGCTGCACTACCTCAGCGTGCCGCCCAAGGCCGCCCTGCCGGTCGTGCAGCTGCTGGCCGAGGCCGGCCTGGCGCGCGGCTCGCGCATCATCATGGAAAAGCCCTTCGGCACCGACCTGGCCAGCGCGGTGTCGCTCAATGCCAGGCTGCACGAGGTCTTCGACGAGCAGCAGATCTTTCGCATCGATCACTTCCTGGGCAAGGAGCCGGCGCAGAACATCCTGGCTTTCAGGTTTGCCAACGGCCTGTTCGAGCCGATCTGGAACCGCAACTTCATCAACCACGTGCAGATCGACGTGCCCGAGACGCTGGGCCTGGGCAAGCGCGCGGGCTTCTACGAGGCCACCGGCGCGTTTCGCGACATGGTGGTCACGCACCTGTTCCAGATCCTGGGCTTCATGGCCATGGAGGCGCCGACCTCGCTGGAGCCGGCGCCGATCAACGAGGAGAAGAACAAGGTCTTCCGCAGCCTGGTGCCGCTGGACCCCGCCAACGTGGTGCGCGGCCAGTACGCGGGCTATCGCGCCGAGGAAGGCGTCGACCTGGCCTCGGAGACCGAAACCTTCATCGCGCTCAAGTGCTACATCGACAACTGGCGCTGGGCCGGCGTGCCGTTCTACCTGCGCACCGGCAAGCGCATGGCCGAAGGCCAGCGCATCATCTCGATCGCCTTTCGCGAGCCGCCCAAGAGCATGTTCCCGCCCGGCTCGGGCGTCGGCGCGCAGGGCCCCGATCACCTGACCTTCGATCTGGCCGATGCCTCCAAGGTGTCCTTGAGCTTCTACGGCAAGCGGCCCGGCCCCGGCATGCGCCTGGACAAGCTGAGCCTGCAGTTCGCGATGAACGACACCGGCCTGATCGGCGACGTGCTGGAGGCCTACGAGCGCCTGATCCTCGACGCCATGCGCGGCGATCACACGCTGTTCACGACGGCCGAGGGCATCGAGCGCCTGTGGCAGGTGTCGGCGCCGCTGCTGGAGAATCCGCCGCCCGTGCGCTTCTACGAGCCCGGCTCCTGGGGCCCGAAGGCCGTGCATCAGCTGGTGGCCCCACATGCCTGGCGACTGCCGTTCGAGCGGGCCTGGCGCGCCGGCTCGGGCAAGGCGGACTAGGCTGCGCTTCGCACGATTCGCGCACCGACCGCGACCGACTGCGAGCCAGGTCCTTCGCCTCGCGAGGCCGACATGGTCTGATGCGCGCCTTCACCGCCACGACAGGGATGGATCCCGCATGAAGCACAACTTCGTCATCGCCACTTTGCTGACCGCGCTGCTGTCGGCCACCAGCGCCACGCAGGCCGTCGGCATCGACGCCCGACCCGGGCTGTGGGAGCTCGTCGACACCACGGGCGCCAGCAAACAGCCCGACATGGAATGCATCACCGCCGACGAACTCGGCGACAGCGCCCAGCTGATCGCCAAGGCGCGCAAGAGCCACGGCACCGGCTGCACGCTGAGCAACGTCAAGGAGACTTCGCGGCTGGTCAGCTACGAGGTGGCCTGCGACTCGTCGGCCGGCAAGGGCAAAGGCCAGTACAAGGCGCAGTTCGAGAGCGCCACCGCCATGCAGATGAGCATGAAATACGACGGCAGCATGACGCTGGCCGGCGGCAAGACGATGCCGATGCAGCTCGACATCCAGCGCCGCGGCCGCTGGCTCTCGGCCGACTGCGGCGAGCACGCCGACGAGGACGTCCCCGAAGACGAAGACGCGGCCGACGAGGAAGGCTGAGTGCCACGCCGATGACCGCCTTCATCGCCCTGCTGCGCGCCGTCAACGTCGGCGGCACCGGCAAGCTGCCGATGAGCGAGCTGCAGGCGATGTGCGTGGACGCCGGATTCGCCCAGGTCAAAACCTATATCGCCAGCGGCAACGTGGTGTTCACCAGCGCATCGAACGAGGCCGCGATCAGGCAGGCGCTCGAAGCGCGCCTGCAGGCCTACGCCGGCAAGCCCGTGGGCGTGCTCGTGCGCACGGCGCAGCAGATGGCAGCGGTCGCCGCCGCCAATCCGTTTGCCGGCGGCGCGCCCAATCGCGTGGTGGCGATCTTTCTCGACTCGCCACCGGCGGCGAGCGCGCTGACCGACATCACCCATCGCCGCGACGAGGAGCTGGCGCTGGGCACGCGCGAAATCTACGTGCACTACGGCGACGGCATGGCCGATTCCAAACTGCAGATTCGCGCCGCCAAGACCGGCACCGCGCGCAACATGAACACCGTCGCCAAACTGGCGGCGATGGCGGCGGCGCTCAAGGGCTGAGCCTCGCCGCCCACGGCTCAAGCCGGAATCAGGCGCTCGTATTCGCGCTCGAGCTGCGTGTGCCGGCGCCAGAACCCGTCGGGTTCGCGGCCCGCCAGACGATCGATCAGGATGTCCAGGTGCGCATGCCAGCCACCGGCCACGCTGATCATGTCGCCGCGATTCGCCAGGCGGCTGTGCGTGACCCGCAGATGCGTCTGCTCGCCACGCTCGCTGAGTTCGAAGCGCACGCGCGAGGCCTCGTCGTCGACACCGCCCCAGGTGAAGGCCAGCAGTCGCGGCGGCTCGCAGGCCAGGATGCGTCCGCTGGCACGCACCTCGCCGGCTTCGCGTGCGTACTTGGCCGGTGCCGGATCGTCGTTGCGCGTGAGTTCGGAGTTGCGAAAGACCAGTTCCACCGCGCCGGCCTCGGACAGCTGCATCGGACCCGCCGCGAGCCACAGGCTGCGCTTGTGCGGATCGGTGAGGTAGTCCCAGACACGTTCGATGGACGCCGGCAGCAGGCGCTCGATGCGGACGGTGTCGGGGGCCGGAATGCTGCCGTAGTCGTTCATGCGGCTTGCTCCTGTTGAAGGACGGATGGGTACAAAGGCCCTTACCTGGGCCTTTTGGATTTGGGCTTGTTGTGGCCGCCTGCGACCGGGTCTGTCGCGGCGGCGGACTCTTTTGCGAGATCGGCCTTGAGCAGCGCCTCGAGCACGTCGAGGCGCTGGGTCCAGAAGCGCTCGTAGTGGCGTATCCATTCCAGGCCCGCGTGCATCGGCGCGGCATTGAGCCGGCACAGGTGCGTGCGGCCCTGCACCTCGCGTTCGATCAGGCCCGCGCGCTCCAGCACCTTGATGTGCTTGGAGGCCGCCGCCAGCGTGATGTCGAACGGTGCCGCGAGTTCGCCCACGCTGTGCGGCCGCTGGGCCAGGCTCAGCAGCATGGCGCGACGCGTGGTGTCGGCGATGGCGCCGAAGATGGAATCGAGCTGTTCGTTATGTTCAACCATGAGGTTGAATATCCGCCTGTACGGCGCGACTGTCAACCATTTGGTTGAATTTAATTCCGCAGGCCGGCCCGTCACCCCGTATGAATTTCCCCGCAGCCGTCGCCGGGACGATGGTTTCTAATGGCCTCGCCCCGCTTCAGCCCCTGGACCCTCATGCCCCCGCTGCGCCTGCTGGTCTGCACGACCCTGATCGGCCTCGCCCTGTGCGCTCGCGACGCCGCGGCCGGCGACCTGAGCCTGCAGCTCGCGGCCTGGGACCACGATGTGAAAGGCCATGCGCGCGACGCGCAGGGCGCGGTGGATTTCGAACAGCTCGGGGTCGACGGCGACGTGGAGCCCTATGCACGCCTGCAATGGCGCCAGGACGACGGCTCGTGGTGGCCCGACGCCGCGCTGACGTATTGCCGGCTGCAAGCTCAGGGATCGAACGTGGTGACGACGTCGGTGAGCATCGGCGACGTCGTCGTGCTGCCCGGCGGCACCGCGGCGGCCGATGCCGACGTGCACGACAGCACGCTGACGCTGAGCTATCCGCTGCTGCGCCGCGTGATCGCCTTCGATGCCGGCGTATCGCTGCGCCATCTGGGCGGCGACATCCTGATCGAGAACGCCAACAGCCGCGCGTCGGACCGCCAGCGCGTCGATCAGCTGTTTCCGTTGCTGCATGCCGCGCTGGCCCTGCCGATCGGCTCGCGGCTTTCGCTGGTCGCCGATGGCGGCTGGATCGAGCATCGCGACGATCGGGCCTACGAAATCCACGCCGGCATCGACGCGCGGCTGTGGCGCTCGCTGTCGCTGCAGGCCGGCTGGATGAAGAAGCGCTACGACGTGCTGCAGCAGGATTATCAGCTCGACGCCACGCTGAGCGGCCTGCGCATCGGCCTGGGCTGGCGTTTCGAATAAGCGCGCGGCGTGCCCGCGCTTGCGCAGGGCGGTCGCGTTTGCTTGCATAACGGCCTCGCCTTTCGGCTCCGAATCGCCATGCCCTTCTTCATCCTGTCGCTGATCGTCCAGGTCGCGCTCGTCGTGCACGTGCTCAAGACCGGCCGCAACATGAGCTGGATCTTCATCCTGCTGTTCTTTCCGCTCGTGGGCACGCTGGCCTACCTGATCGTCGAACTGCTGCCCGAGTGGACCAACAGCCGCACCGCGCACACGCTGCGCCGCAGCGTTGCCAAGTCGGTGAACCCGGACGGCGATCTGCGCCGCGCCACGCAGCAGCTGGCCGTCGCCGATACGGTGCAGAACGCGATGACGCTGGCCTCGCTGCTCATGGACAAGCAGCGCTACGACGAGGCCGAAGCGCTCTATGCGCGCTATCTCAAGGGCATCAACGCCAGCGATCCGCTGCTGTTGCTCGGCATCGCCCGGGCGCAGTTCGCACAGGGCAAGTTCGAAGCCGCCGAGCAGTCGCTCGACACGCTCAGGCAGAAGAACCCCGAGTTCCGATCGCCTGAAGGCCATCTGCTCTACGCGCGCACGCAGGACGAACTGGGCCGCAGCGATGCCGCGATCCACGAATACGACGCCCTGCGTCGCTACTACTCGGGGCCCGAACCCACCTGCCGCCTGGCGCTGCTGCTGCAGAAACGTGGCGATCACGATCAGGCGCGCGAGCTGTTCCAGGGCATCGTCGACGAGAGCCAGGTCGCCGGCAAGCACTACAACAGCGTGCATCGCGAGTGGGTGGCGATGGCCAGGCGCGAGACCGCGAACAACTGAGACGGCCGAAACGACAAGGGCGGGCTCGTATGACACGAGCCCGCCCTTTTGGTGTCCGGCCGATGGAGCGGCCGGGGAGACCCGGTGCCGCGATCAGACGCCCAGGTAGTCCAGGATGCCCTCGGCCGCTTCGCGACCTTCGAACACCGCGGTGACCACGAGGTCGGAGCCGCGCACCATGTCGCCGCCCGCGAACACCTTGGCGTTGGCGGTCTGGAACTTGTGCTTCGCCAGCACCGCGCCGTTCACCTTCACGCGGCCGTCTTCGTGGGTCTTGATCGTCTTGGTCTCGAACCACGACGACGGGCTGGGGCGGAAACCGAAGGCCACCACCACGCGATCGCAGGGAATGATTTCTTCGGAGCCTTCGATCACCTCGGGCTTGCGACGGCCCTTGGCATCCGGCGCGCCCAGCTTGGTGGTGACCAGCTTGATGCCCTCCACCTTGCCATTGCCGACGATCTCGACCGGCTGGCGGTTCCACAGGAACTCCACGCCTTCTTCCTTGGCGTTGGCCACTTCGCGGCGGCTACCCGGCATGTTGGCCTCGTCGCGGCGATAGGCGCAGACCACGCTCTCGGCACCCTGGCGGATGCTGGTGCGATTGCAGTCCATGGCGGTGTCGCCGCCGCCGAGCACGACCACGCGCTGATCCTTCATGTCGAAGGCCATGTCGGCCGCCGTCGGCGTGTGGATGACGCGATTGATGTTGGCGATCAGAAACGGCAGCGCCTCGAACACGCCGGGCAGGTCCTCGCCCGGGAAGCCGCCCTTCATGTAGTTGTAGGTGCCCATGCCGAGGAACACCGCGTCGTAGTCGGCCAGCAGCTTGTCGAAGCCGGCTTCGTCGATCTCCACGCCCAGGCGGAATTCCACGCCCATGCCTTCGAGGATCGTGCGGCGCTGCGCGATGACTTCCTTCTCGAGCTTGAACGCGGGAATGCCGTAGGTCAGCAGGCCGCCGATCTGCTCGTACTTGTCGAACACCACGGGCTTGACGCCGTTGCGCACGAGCACGTCGGCGCAGCCCAGGCCGGCCGGACCGGCGCCGATGATGGCGACCTTCTTCTTGGTCCACTTGACCTTGCTCATGTCCGGACGCCAGCCCTTCTTGAAGGCCTCGTCGGAGATGTACTTCTCGATGTTGCCGATGGTCACCGCACCGAAGCCGTCGTTGAGCGTGCAGGCGCCTTCGCAGAGACGATCCTGCGGGCAGACGCGGCCGCAGATTTCGGGCAGCGAGTTGGTGCGATGCGACAGCTCGGCGGCGGCGAACAGGTTGCCTTCCTCCACCAGCTTGAGCCAGTTCGGAATGTAGTTGTGCACGGGGCACTTCCACTCGCAGTACGGATTGCCGCAGGACAGGCAGCGGCCGGCCTGCGACTTGGCCTGCTCCGGCTGGAACTGTCCGTAGATTTCGCGGAAGTCGTGCACGCGCACTTCAACCGGCGCCTTCTTGGGATCCTGGCGCGGGACGTCGAGAAACTGGTTGGCGTTTTTGTGGCCCATCTGGCTATCTCACAACGAATCTTGCTGGGTGTCGCGGCCCACTCCGTGACGAAGCGGGCCGACCTCGCATCAATCAGGCATCAGGCGGCGGCGCGGACCGAGTCGATCAGGCTGCCGATTTCGGCGGCCTTGGGCTTCACGAGCCAGAACTTGCCGACGTAGTCGGCCCAGTCGAGGATGATCTGCTGGGCCCAGGCCGAGCCGGTCACCTTGGCATAGTCGGCGACCAGCTTGCGCAGGTAGTTCTCGTGCGCCTCCATGTGCTCGGACACCACGCGGTGGATGTCGATGAGCTCGTGGTTGTAGCGGTCGACAAAGTTGCGCTTCTCGTCGAGCACGTAAGCGAAACCACCGGTCATGCCAGCGCCGAAGTTCACGCCCGTGCGACCCAGCACCACGACGACGCCGCCGGTCATGTACTCGCAGCCGTGGTCGCCCACGCCTTCGACGACCGAATGCGCGCCCGAATTGCGCACGGCGAAGCGTTCGCCGGCCATGCCGGCCGCGAAGTTGCGGCCCGTCGGGCCGAGGACCACCACGACGCCGCCGGTCATGTACTCGCAGCCGTGGTCGCCCACGCCCTCGACGACGGCGAGGGCACCGGAGTTGCGGACGCAGAAGCGCTCGCCCACGCGGCCGCTCAGGAAGATCTGCCCCGACGTCGCGCCGTAGCCGATCGTGTTGCCGCCGATGATCTG
>JALRLM010000381.1 GCA_023254435.1 Hydrocarboniphaga sp. | reverse complement strand
CAGCTGGACCGATCCGTATTTCACTTCCGACGGCATCAGCCAGACGGCGTCGGTGTTCTATCGCAAGTCCGAGTCGGTGATTCGATACAGCTCGGGTTTCAACTCGAACATCATCGGCTTCAACCTGACCTACGGCATTCCGCTGTCGGAGTACACCAGTCTGCGCGCCGGCTTCGGTGTCGAGGAGACCGCGCTCGAGGCCTACTCGAGCGGCACCTCGGACGAAGTGCTGCAGTTCATGCGTGACAACGGCTCGCGTTTCTCCACGTATCAGCTGCGCACCGGTATTGCGCGCGACACGCGTAACAAGACGTTCTTCGCCACGGCCGGCTCGCTGCATCAGTTCTTCGTCGATGCTGCGATTCCGGGCAGCGATCTGGGCTATTACAGCCTGACCTATCGTGGCGAGCAGTACGTGCCTCTGCCGTTCAAGTTCATCCTCGATGTCGCCGCCAACGTCGGCATGGTCGACGACTACGGCTCCGGCCCCAGCGAAGTGCCGCCTTACGAATACCTGTTCGCGGGTGGTCCGCGCACGGTTCGCGGCTATGACGACGGTACGCTGGGCCCGCTCGATACGCCGTACCGCAATCCGCTGGGTGGCCAGATGCGCACCACGGTGCAGAACGAGCTCATCATCCCGCTGCCGATCGAATCCGATCAGAAGTCGACGCGCATGAGCCTGTTCTACGATATCGGCCAGATCTACGCGAAGCCGAAAGACTTCGACGCCAACGAACTGCGAACCTCCACCGGTGTTGCCTTCCAGTGGTTTACGCCATTCTTGGGTTTGCTCGAGATGAGCTATGCGTTCCCGCTCAACGACAAGCCCGAGGACGACACCCGTCGCTTCCAGATCACCTTCGGCAGCGGCTTCTGATCGCAGATTTCGTCGTCTGCCTATAAAATCCTCTACTAGCCACACTACTACATCGACTCCAATGCGCTACGCCTCCCAGTTTCTTGCCGTCGTCATGGCCTCGGGCTTGATGCTCGGCGCCGAAGCCGCCCAAGCCCAGACCAAGGTCGGCACCATCCGCGCCGCCGAACTCGTGCAGAGCTCGCCGCAGTTCAGGTCCGGCCAGACGCAGATGAAGTCGGAATTCGACAAGCGCAAGAGCGACCTCGAGGCCGAGGCCAAGAAGCTCGGTGAGGACCTGCAGAAGTTCAAGCGCGAGCAGGACGTGATGAGCGCCGATGCGCGCAGCAAGCTGGAGAAGGAGCTCAACACGCGCAAGATCGACTTCGACTACAAGCAGCGCCAGTTCGGCGAAGACTTCCAGAAGCGCGATCGCGAGCTGACCGAAAGCATGATGGCCAAGATCAAGGAAGTGGTCGTGGCCGTGGCCAAGGAGAAAGGTCTCGACGTCGTGGTGCAGGATCCGGTTTACGTCGGTCCCGGCATCGACATCACCGACGACGTGCTCAAGAAGCTGCAGGCCAAGTAAGGTTTGGCAGCCATGCACTACACGCTGGGCGAACTCGCACAGCGTTTCGGCCTGGAACTGGTCGGCGACGCCTCCGCTCTCATCGGAGGCGTTTGCACTTTGAGCCCCGGACATGAGGGGCAGATCGGGTTTCTGGCCAATCCACGCTACCGTTCGACACTGGGCCAGACCCGGGCCTCGGCGGTCATCGTCGGACGCAAGGATGCCACCGCACTGAGCGGCAACGGCCTGGTGGCGCGCGATCCGTACTATGCGTTTGCCCAGGTCGCGCGGCTGTTCGATGCCAGCAAGGACTTCGCGCCGGGCATCCACCCGACCGCGGTCGTCGCGGTCGATGCGCAGATCGGCGAGGGCGTCCATGTCGGTCCGCTCGCCGTCATCGAAGGTGGCGCCATCGTCGGCGCGCACAGCCACGTCGGTCCGGCTTGCTTCATCGGCGCCGGCGCCACGCTGGGTGCCGCGTGCCGGCTCGAAGCGCGCGTACATCTGAACGCCGGCGTGACGCTGGGCGAGCGCGTACAGATCCAGCCCGGCGCGGTGATCGGTTCGCGCGGATTCGGCAACGTGATGGGCCCCAAGGGCTGGGAGGAAGTGCCCCAGCTCGGCAGCGTGGTGATCGGCAATGACGTCGAGATCGGCGCCAATACCACGATCGATCGCGGCGCCATAGACGACACCGTGATCGGCAACGGCGTGCGCCTCGACAACCTGATCATGATCGCGCACAACTGCCGTATCGGCGATCACACCGCGATCGCCGCCATGACCGGTATCGCCGGCAGCACCCGTGTCGGTTCGCGCTGCATGATCGGCGGCGCCGTGGGCATCAACGGACATATCGAAATCGGCGACGACGTGATCATCCTGGGGCGCGCGATGGTCACGCAGTCATTGCCGGACAAAGGGGTTTACGGTTCTGGCCTGCCAATTGCTCCCGCAAAGGACTGGCGCAAGACCGTGGCGCGCGTGAGGCGCCTGGGGAAGCTCGAAGATCGCGTTCGCGCCGTCGAGCAACATGTGGGAATCAAGGGACTAGAAGACAACGATGACGCAACCGACGACGCTGTTTGATATCCGCGACATCATGGGGCTGCTGCCCCATCGCTATCCGTTCCTGCTGGTCGATCGCATCATCGCGCACGAAGAAGGCAAGTCGATCACCGCGGTCAAGAACATCACCTACAACGAAGCCTTCTTCGTCGGTCATTTTCCCGATCTGCCGACGATGCCGGGTGTGCTGATGCTCGAAGCCCTGGCCCAGGCCAGCGGCATCATGGCCGCGCTCAAGTCGGGCCTGCGCCCAGGCTGCGGCATGGTTATCTACTTCGCCGGCATCGACAACGCGCGCTTCAAGCGTCCCGTGGTGCCGGGCGATCAGCTGATCCTTCATTCGACGCTCGAGAAGCATAAGCGCGACTTCTGGAAGTTCGTCACCAAGGCCACGGTCGACGGCGAACTCGCGGTCGAAGCCGAAATGCTGTGCGTGCTCAAGGGCGTCGACAAGCCCGCGGAGTAAGCGCATGAGCGAGATCGAACCGCGCATCCATCCCACCGCCATCATCAGCCCCAAGGCCGAGCTGCACGAGAGCGTGCGCGTCGGCCCCTACAGCGTGATCGGTGCCGGCGTGAGCGTGGGCGAGGGAACCTGGATCGGTCCGCACGTGGTGCTGTCGGGGCCGATGCGCATCGGTCGCGACAACCAGATCTTCCAGTTCGCTTCGCTAGGCGAAATCTCGCAGGACAAGACCTCCAGGCAGGACGATCCCACCAGCGTGGTGATCGGTGACGGCAACATCATCCGCGAGTACGTCAGCATCCAGCGCGGCACGATGAAGGAGTACGACACCAAGCGTGGCGAAACGCGCGTGGGCAGTCGCAACCTGATCATGAACTACTGCCACATCGCGCACGACTGCGTGATTGGCAGCGACACGATCTTCGCCAACAACGCCAGCCTCGCCGGTCATGTCGAGATTCAGGACTGGGTGATTCTGGGCGGCTACACGCTGGTCTATCAGTTCTGCCGCATCGGTGCGCATGCCTTCACCGCCTTCAGCGCCGGTGTCGCCGGCGACATTCCGCCGTACGTGATGGTGCAGGGCAATCCGGCCGAGCCGCGCACGATCAACAAGGAAGGCCTGCGCCGGCGCAACTTCGCGCCCGAGGCCGTGGCGGAGATCGAAGCCGCCTACAAGCTGATCTACCGCTCCGGCAAGCTCATGGCCGAGGTCAAGGCCGAGCTCGCCGAAATGGCCAAGACCTCGACCCATGCCCAGCTCATGCTCGAGTTCATTCTGAGCGGCAAGCGCCCGCTCGCCCGCGGCTGATCGCCCGATCGCGGCGCGCCCAGGCCTCAAGCAAAAAAGAAGGCGAATGACGGCTAGGGAGTCCGTCATCCGCCCAGTATCCGCAGATTCCATGTCGTCAGATGCTGCGGGTGAGGCAAACGTTTGCAGCGCGATCCCGCTTGTTCCGGATCGACTGCGACGTCAGAAGCTGTAGCGCACGCCCAGCGTCATGAAGCGCCCGACCGCGCCCGCCTGATGGAAGGCCGGGTTGTAGTTGAAGCCGCCGTAGGTGTAGGGATCGAACGGTGCCATGCGGTTGAACAGGTTCAGGGCCGATGCTGACATCTCCCAGTGCTCGGCGAAGGCGACCTTGGCGTAGAGATCGAATGTCGTGAACGAGGACAGCGAGCAATCGCTGTAGGCCGAGCCATCGGGCCGATAGACGCCGCAGACCTTGCCGTCGGGATCGACGTTGAAGTAAGCGCCCTCGTGCGTATCCGTCGACCAGGTGCCGTCGCCGTTGTCCACCAGCACCGAGCCTTCGTGGTCGATCATCTCCATCGGGCCGACGTAGTTCAGCGCACCGGTCACCGACACGGCGCCGCGCTCCCAGTTCAGTTCGAGCCGTGCCCGATCCTGCGGCGTTCCACCTGCCGAACTGAGCACGTAGGGGCCGTGGGTACCGGCGTATTCGAAGCTCTGGCCGCCGTCGAACTGACGCTCGAAACTGACGACATGGGTCAGCACCAGGCCACCACTGAGACGGCCATAGAGGCCCATGTCGATCTTCTGCCGCCACTCGAAATCGAAACCCGAGGTCGTGGTCTTGTTGGCGTTGACGTAGGGGGCCGCCACCGCGCTGAGGTTGCCGTCGACGTCGTAGTAGATCGTCGAGTTGGGTAGTGCGCCCGGGCGCGTGGAATTAGGCTCCTGGCCGTTTTGCGGGGCGTCGCCGATGATTAGCGCCTGATCGGCGCCGACGATCTCGTCGCGCCTCTCGATACGGTAATAGTCGAGCGTCGCGCTGGCGCCTCGAAACGGCTCGGCCACGAGGCCGGCGGTGTAGCTCCTGGCTTTCTCGGGCTTGATGTCGGGGTTACCGATGGTCAGCAGGCCGATGCCGGTGAAACCGTAGGTGGAACTGTTGCCGCTTTCCGACGGGCCCGGTGCGCGGAACGCCTCGGCATAGGTTGCGCGCAGGGCCAGTTGCTGCAGCGGCTTGAGCTTGAACCCGATCTTGGGCGTGGTGGAGTGCCCGTAATCGGAGTAGTGGTCGTAGCGCAGGGCCGCGCTGAACTCGAGAAAGCTCAGCACTGGCGCATCGATCTCGGCGTAAGCAGCGACCACGTCGCGATTCGCCTTGAATGCCGAATAGCCGAGCCCGATGACTTCGCCGGTGTCGGTATAGGGCAGCGGCGGCGTGTCGGTTTTTTCGTTGCGCGCTTCGGTGCCGAAAGCGATGCCCAGATCGCCTCCGGGAAGTTGCAGCAGGCGGCCGGACAGCTTGGCGTCTACGAGCGCGATGCTGCTTTTCGCGGTGCGCTTGAGCGTGGGCGAGATGTCGTCGATGACGCTGCGCTCCACGGTCGGGTCCATGATGCGGTAGCTGCCATCGTTGAGATGCGCCTGAAGCCGGTCGGCGATGATGTAGCCGCTGTTCTCGTCGTCGAGTTCGCTGCGGATATAGCCGGCGCCCAGATCCCAGTCCCAGTCCGCAAGACGTCCCTGCAGGCCGGCGATGGCGCGCACCACATGGCTGGTCTGCGTGCCGTTGCGGCCGCCGAAGTCGGTCGTGAGCAGGCGAAAGCCGCGCGCCACGCCATAAGGGTTGTCCGGATGGTTGGCCGGCATGATCGTGGTGTGCACGCGCAGATTGCCCGGGTCGGCAGCGTTGTAGACCCCGCTGTCGATCACGTCGCCTGGTGTGCCGATGCCCTTGGTTTTGGCGTAGAACCAGCCGAGTTCGGAGTAGGCCTGCGTCGCATCGTCCAGGTTCAGCGAGCCACGACCGAAGAAGTTGATGCGATCCTGGTCGGGCTGGATCTGCGAATAGTCCACGGTGTCGAACAGGCAGATCCCGGTGACGCCCGAGACTTCGGGACAGCTGTTGAGATTGATGCGATGGCTGGGATCGGGATCGGTCGAGCCATTGACCAGCGGGCGCATCGTGCCCCAGGGCGTTGCCGACAGCACGGCCGGCGAATAGGCAACATTGCCGTTGGGGTCGACGTAGCGGAATGCGCCGGCGCCGGCCGGGCTGGAGCCCTGGCGGTTGTCGAACCAGCCGAAGCGGCGCAAGTCGCTGGTTCCCAGGTAGTCCGGGCGGTCGGCGCTGGCGATGGCGTCGATGGTCGAGCCTTCGAGCGTGGCAAAGACGTTGTAGCGGTCGTCGCCGGTGCCGAAACTCGCATGGAATCGCCTGTAGTCACCGTCGTCCATGTACGAGGTGCCCAGATTGCCGCCGATCGAAGCACCTTCGTAGTTGCTGCGCAGGATGATGTTCACCACGCCGCCGACGGCGTCGGAGCCGTAGATCGCCGATCCGCCGTCCTTGAGTACCTCGACGCGCTCCACAGCCTCGAGCGGAATCGAATTGAGATCGACAAAATTGCGCTGACCGTCGTCGGCCAGACCATACGTGGCCATGCGACGCCCGTTGACCAGCACGAGCGTGGAGTTGAGTCCCAGGCCACGCAGCGAAACGCCCGATGCGCCGGCCGCGAAACCTGCGCTGAAGGCGCTCGGCAGCGAGCCCTGGTTGTCGGCCGAAACGCTGCGCAGCACATCGGAGATGTTCTGCTTGCCTGAGCGCTCGATGTCGGCACGCGTCAGGATCTGGACCGGCGAAGCGGTTTCGGTGTCGGTGCGGCGGATGCGCGAACCGGTGACGACGATGGTTTCCAGTTCGACGCCATCGACTGCTGCCGCAGGTGCATCGGCCTGGGCTGCGCCGATCGGCGGCAGGCTCGCGGCGCCCGTGCCCAGCAGGCAGGCGGCCAGACGGTGCCGGCTTTGCTTCTTGTACTTCATGCTCACTCTCCCTGAATCGTCTCGGATCGATGCCCCGGCTTGCGGCCGGCGGGCGACGTCCCGACCTTGTGCGAGACGGTCGTGACAGGTCCTTGGGAGGGGCTGATGAATTTCTGAGGTTTGGCTGATGTTCGCCAAATCCTTTCGCGACAAACGTTTGCCGCGGTCGGCAAAGGCCGTGCGGTGGTCCGCGCTGGCATACTCCGCGGATGGAAGAGCCCGTCGCATGAGCAATCCGAACACCCGCTCCGTATCGGTCGCCCCGCGCATCGCCCTGATTGCCGGTGAACTGTCGGGCGATCTGCTCGGCGCCGCTTTGATCGCGAGCCTGCGCGAGCGCTATCCGCAGGCGCACTTCTACGGCGTGGCCGGGCCGCGCATGCTCGAAGCCGGCTGCGAAGCGCTCGACAGCATCGAGACCCTGTCGGTCATGGGCCTGGCCGAGGTGCTGCCGGCGCTGCCACGGCTGTTCAGGCTGCGCGCCCGGCTCGTCGAGCAGCTGAGCGCCGATCGCCCGGACGTGGTCGTCGGCATCGATGCGCCCGATTTCAACCTGGGCCTGGAACGGCGCCTGCGCGATCGCGGCCTGCGCACCGTGCACGTGGTCAGTCCCACGGTCTGGGCCTGGCGGGCGGGGCGGGTCAAGGGCATCGTGCGGGCCGTGGACCGACTGCTCTGCCTGTTCCCGTTCGAGCCGGCGTTCTACCAGACGCAGATTCGCGAGCGTGCACTGGCGCCCGGCAAACCCTTCGATGCGCTCTACGTCGGCCACCCGCTGGCCGATCAGCTCGACGCCGCCACTACGCCGCAGCAGGCGCGCGCGGGCCTGGGTCTGGCGGCCCAAGGGCCCGTGCTGGCCGTGCTGCCGGGCAGCCGCGGCAGTGAACTGCGTTACCTGACCGAGCCCTTCATGCGCGCGGCTGCGCTGCTGGCCCAGCGCCTGCCGGGATTGCGCCTGATCACGCCGATCGCCAAACCCGGCCTGCGCGCCGGCTTCGAGCAGGCGCTGGCGCGTTTCGCGCCTGGCCTCGACTGGACGCTCGTCGACGGTCGCTCCCGCGAAGCCATGCAGGCGGCCGACGCGGTACTGCTGGCCTCGGGCACGGCGACGCTCGAGTGCCTGCTGTTGGGGCGGTCCATGGTGGTGGCCTACAAGGGCTCGCCGCTGACGGCCTGGCTCATGCTCAAGGCCGGGCTGCTCAAGACGCGCCACGTGAGCCTGCCGAACCTGCTCGGCGAGCAGGCGACCGTGCCCGAGCTGTTGCAGGAAGGGGCCGAGCCCCAGGCGCTGGCCGAGGCCCTGCTGCCGCTGCTGACCGACGCCGCCGCGCGCGCCGTGCAGCTCGAGGAATTCGACCGTATCCGTGGCCGCCTGCGCTGCGACGCGGCCCGAACCGCCGCCCGGGCCATCGGCGATCTGCTCGCGGCCTGAGCGCCCAGCGGCCGGCCCAGCCGGTGGCATGTGCGTCAAGACTGTGTTTCCGCATTCAAGGGCCTAAAATCCCGGCATGCCTGCCCGTTTGAGCACTCCCAGCCTGTTGCCGGACCGACTCGTGGCCGGCCTCGACGAAGCCGGGCGCGGCTGCCTGGCCGGGCCGGTCTACGCGGCGGCGGTGATCCTGTCGCCGCGCCACGGCATACGCGGGCTCGACGACTCCAAGAAGCTCAAGGCCAGCGAGCGTGAGCGCCTGTTCGACCAGATCCAGACGCGCGCCGTGGCCTACGCCATTGCCTACGCGACCGTGGAGGAGATCGAGCGACTCAACATCCTGCATGCCTCGATGCTGGCGATGACGCGCGCGGCCGAGGCGCTGAATCCGCTGCCTCAGCACTGCCTGGTCGATGGCAACCGCCTGCCCAGGCTGTTCTGCAGCGCGCAGGCCGTGGTCGGCGGTGATGCGATTCACAGCTCGATCATGGCGGCCTCGATCCTGGCCAAGGTGGCGCGCGATCGCGAAATGGAGCGTCTGGACGCCGATCATCCGGGCTACGGCTTCGCCCGGCACAAGGGCTATGGGACGCCGCTGCACCTGAGCGCCTTGCGCACGCTGGGCGTGAGCCCGCATCACCGCATGGGTTTTGCGCCCTGTGCGCAGCGCGGCTTGTTCGATGGTCAGGCGTCCACCGCGGCGCTGGTCGATCTCGGTAGTGTCGACGGAGCCTGCGCGTGAGCTTCGTCCATCTGCGGCTGCACAGCGAGTTTTCGCTGACCGATTCGATCGTGCGCATCGAGCCGCCCAAGCGCAAGGGCGGCGGCAGCGGCGGCACGCTGACGCAGGCTGTGGCGGCGCACAAACAGCCGGCCGTGGCGCTGACCGATCGCATGAACCTGTTCGCGATGGTCAAGATGTACAAGGCCGCCGAAGGCGCCGGCATCAAGCCTATCGTCGGCGCCGACCTTTGGCTGGCCGAACGCCTGAAGGGCGAGGGCCCCGAGCGCCTGACGCTGCTGGTGCAGAACGACACCGGCTATCGCAACCTGACGCTGTTGATCTCGCGTGGCTATACGGAAGGCCAGGCCAAGGGCTATCCGCTGATCGAACGCGAGTGGCTGGCCGAAATCAACGAAGGCCTGATCGCGCTCACGGGGCGTGACGGCACCGCGTTTCGTGCCGCGCAGAACGACAATGTCGAACTGGCGCTGTCGGCCATCGACGAGTTGCTGACTTGGTTTCCGGATCGCCTGTACCTGGAAGTTTCGCGCTGCCAGCGAGCCGGCGACGAAGCCTGGGTCGACGCGGCGGTGGCCCTGGCCAAGCGCTGTGCGCTGCCCCTCGTCGCCACCAACGACGTGCGCTTTCTGATGCGCAAGGACTTCGCTGCGCACGAGGCGCGCGTCTGCATCGCGCAGGGGCGCGTCATCAATGATGACAAGCGGCCGCGCGACTACAGCGAGGAGCAATATCTCAAGAGCAGCGACGAGATGATCGCGCTGTTCGCCGATCTGCCCGAGGCGATCGCCAATACGCTCGAAATCGCGCGCCGCTGCACGCTGTCGATGAAGTTCGGCACCTATCACCTGCCCGAGTATCCGGTGCCCGAAGGGCATGACAGCAATAGCTGGCTGCGTCTGCAGGCGCATGACGGACTGACGCGACGCTTGCAGGTGATCACGCCGGCGACGACCGAGGAGGAATATCGCAAGCGCCTGGACTACGAGCTCGGCATCATCGAGCGCATGAAGTTTCCGGGCTACTTCCTGGTGGTGGCCGACTTCATCCAGTGGGCGAAGAGCAACGGCTGTCCGGTCGGGCCGGGTCGTGGCTCGGGTGCGGGTTCGCTGGTGGCTTATTCCATCGGCGTCACCGACCTCGATCCGCTGCCCTACAACCTGCTGTTCGAGCGCTTCCTCAATCCCGAGCGCGTGTCCATGCCCGACTTCGACGTCGACTTCTGCATGGACAACCGCGATCGCGTCATCACCTACGTGACCGAGAAGTACGGCCGCGAGCGTGTGGGCCAGATCGTCACCTACGCGACCATGGCGGCGCGTGGCGTGGTCCGCGACGTGACGCGCGTGCTCGGTCACGGTTATGGCTTCGGCGATCGCCTGGCCAAGCTGATTCCGGGCACGCCCGGCGCGACGCTGGCCGACGCGGTCGACGAAGTGCCCGATCTCAAGCAGGCCTACGAGAACGAGGAAGACGTGCGCGCCGTGCTCGATCTGGCGCTGGAACTCGAAGGCGTCACGCGCGGCGTCGGCGTGCATGCGGGCGGCGTGATCATCGCGCCGAATCCGCTGACCGATTACGCGCCGCTGCTTTGCGAACCCGGCGGCGCCGGCATGCGGTCGCAGTTCGACATGAAGGACGTCGAGTCGATTGGCCTCGTGAAGTTCGACTTCCTTGGTTTGAAAACGCTGACAGTGATTCAAGAAGCCGTCGAGAACATCGCCAAAT
>JALRLM010000336.1 GCA_023254435.1 Hydrocarboniphaga sp. | reverse complement strand
GCGCGCAACGGCCATCGACACCAGCCCGCAGCACCAAGACCAGCAAGGCGGCGACAGCTGCCGCGTGCTCGAGGTCGACCAGAGCGGGCAGCGATCGCCCGCCGCCTGCTGGCGCTGAAGCGCCGCGCGGACTCAGCCTTCGAATCCGCTCAGGATTTCGTAGCGGATGCTCTGCGCATCGGCCTGCAGCACCTTGATGCGCGCCTCGCGGAACTTGATCTCGGTCGCACCCTGCGCGGCCAGCGTGTAGTGCAGCTTCTGCTCGTAGGTGGGAATGCGCAGGTTGTCGTTGTAGTCGCGATAGAGCAGATCGATATCGTTGCCGCTACGGCCCTGGTAGATCAGCTCGGACTTGTAGCCGCGCACGTCGTCGTCGACCTGCTCCAGCGTATAGGCCACGGGTGGATTCAGCGGCCGCGGACTGCCGACGATGCCCAGATTGCTGACCAGCACCTGATCGAGTTGCAGGTCGCCGTCGCGATCGTAGAAGCAGGCGAAGTTGGTGGTGATGGGCGTGCAGTAGGCACGCGCGCCGTCGACCGTGCGCCCCACCAGCCGGGTGCCGATGCTGACGCCGAGCCGCCCGTCCGCAGGCGGAATCGAGGCCTTGATCCGCGCAGCCGGCGCCGCCGAATAGCGGTAACGGTCGAGCATGATCTCGCCCGCGCGCACGCTGTTGCTCTGGCCGACGCGGTAGCGTCCGCCGTCGTGCTGTTCCGAGACGTCGTGGATGGTGGTGCAGGCACCGAGCGCGAGGCTCAGCAGCAGGACAGCGCGTGCGGAAGTGTTCATGTCGGCCTTGGACCGTCGCGACGCGGCGAAGTGCGGCGGTGGATGGAGGATGCGGTGGGCAAGGCCAGGGCCGCATCGAGCCGCCCCTGCCGGTCGTGTGCATCCGGGCCAGCGGCCGCGCACCAGGCCCGGGCACGCTCGCGCGGCGGATCGAGCATACCGGCGCCGGTCAGGGTGATTTCCGGATCACTGCCCGTGTGCTCGGGCAGCGCGCGGGCGAGCTCGTCGTACCGCGACAGGCTGCGCCGGCTCAGGCGCCAGATCGGCTCGGGATAGTCCCTGGGCAAAATCGGGCTCAGAATGCCACCGCCAGCCCACGAGGCCTGGCGTCCGGCGACGGCGCTCTCGACCACGGTCACGGCGCAGCCGCGCTGACGCAGCGTCCATGCCGTCAACAGACCGATGGCACCGGCGCCGACGATCAGAACCTGTTGCGGGAGGGGCACGGGATGAGGACGAGCGCGATGGAGGCGAGAAGTCCGGCGGCAGGTCCACTCGGGCCGGCCGGCGATTGGGGGGCGCGATTTTCTCCGCTTTCCCTTGAGCCTGCAAAGCAGCACCGCCCGTCCGTGTGCGCGGGCGGGCGCAGACGGCGTGTGTATAACCAAGTCATGCAGCCTAAAGTCCAAGCCGGCTTTACCCTGCTGGAGCTGCTGACGGTCATCAGCATCGCGGCGATTCTCATGGCGATCGCGATACCGCAGTTCCAGAGCACGGGTCTTTCCGCCGCCCGTGCCTCGGGAGGACGCATGCTGCTGACCGCCTTCAACCAGGCGCGCAGCGAGGCTATCGCCCGCAATAGAACGGTTAACGTCTGCCGCCGCGATTTCTTTAGCACCTACACCGCAAGCCCGCGCTGCGCCGTCGACAGCGGCCGCTGGGTCCAGGGCTGGATCGTCTACCAGGACACCGACGCGAGCTTCGACGGCACCGAGCCCGATTCGCCCAGCGACATCATCGGCGTGTTCGAACCCATCGGCACCGTGACCGCCAACGGCGAGAAAGACGCCTTCAAGGTCTCGCCCACCGGCAATCCCGGCGTCGTCTCCTTCGGCACCAACGGACGGCCCACGCAGGCGCTGAGCTTCACGCTCTGCGACCGCACCGGACATCTCAAGGACAGTCGCCGTGTCGACCTGAGCCTGAGCGGCCACGCCAGCCTGCGCGCGCTCAGCGTCGCCGACACGAGCAGCGCATGCGCCAGCTGACGCGCCCCGCCCGCTCGCGCGCCGCCGGCTTCACGCTGGTGGAAGTGCTCATCACCATCGTGGTGTCGGCCGTGGGCCTGCTCACCGTCGCCGGCCTGCAAGCCGCGTCCAAGAAGCTCAGCTACGAAACCGCGCAGCGCACGCTGGCCACCGCGCTGGCGCAGGACATGGTGGAGCGCATCCGCGCCAACGCCGGCGTCAAGGCCAGCTACGTGACCGGCGATGCCACCGCCGTGTCGCAGCCGGCCAGCTGCAGTGGCGCCAGCGCCACCTGCACGCCGACGGCCCTGGCGGCCGACGACGTCTGGCAATGGGGACAGAAGCTGCTCGGCACCGAGGAGCGCGACGCCGACGGCGCCAAGACGGGCGGACTCGTGCTGCCCACGGGCTGCGTGACCCAGGACAGCGCACGCGGTGTCATTCGCGTGGTGGTGGCCTGGCGTGGATTCAGCAACGTGGCGCCACGCGACAGCAGCGATCCGCTCTACGACAGCTGCGGTGTCGGCAACGGACGCTACGCCAGCGACGGCGGCACCGGCGACGAAACCATGCGGCGCTACATCATGATCGAGTTCGTATGAGCCGGCTCCAGCGCCCCCGTCTCGCACCGGCACGCCAGCGCGGCCTGACCTTGATCGAACTCATGATCGCGTCGACGCTGGGGCTGTTGCTGCTGGCCGGCGTCGCCACGCTGTTCTTCTATACCAATCGCAGCAATCGCCAGAACGACCTGTTCGCGGGCATGCAGGATCAGGCCCGGTTCGCGATGGCGACGCTGTCGCGCGATCTGGCGATGGCGGGCTACTGGGGTGGGCTGGCCAGTGCCGGGAGCATCAGCACCACGTCTACCGGCAACTCCGCGCTGACGCCCGCGCTCGATTGCGGCGTCAACGCCACCACGGCCTGGGCCATGCAGTTCACGCAGCGGCTCGACCAGGTCGTGTCGGGCGTCACCACGACGACGGCCTGGACCAATCGCATCGAGTTCCAGAACAACGCCACCTCGCCGTCGTCGACCTGGCGCTGCGTGGGCGGGCAGCGCAGTGGTACCGACGTGCTCGCAATCCGCCGCATGGCCGGGCAGCAAACCGGCACGCTCACCGCCAGCGCCACCAACGTCACGCTGCGCCCCTACAACTTTTATCTGCAAACCAACGGCGTGGTCGGTTCGATCGCACGCTGGGGTGCCACCGCTGCGGGCACGCCCAACTCGACCGACACGCCGGCTTCCGCGCCGATGACCTTCTATCGCTTTCTGCCACGCATCTACTACGTGCGCGACTACGCGCGCACAAGCGGCGACAACACGCCCTCGCTGTGCCGCAAGGAGCTATGCCCATCGGGCTACAGCGGCAGCGGCGAATCCGCCAGTTGCGGCAGCGGCAGTGCAGCCAGCCTGGGCTTTTATACCGAATGCCTGGCCGAAGGCGTGGAAGACCTGCAGGTCGTCTGGGGCATCGACGCCGACAACGACGGCATCGCCGACCGCTATACGAGCACGCCGAGTGCCGTCGAAGTCTCGACCCAGGCCAAGACCGCGCAGATCTTTTTGCGCATGCGCTCGACTGAGGCCGATGGCAGCTACGTCGACCAGAAGACCTACAAGAACATCGGCGACGCCGCCGACTACACGCCGTCGACGGCGACCGAAGCCAGCGGCACGCCGGAGCTGCAGAAGGCCAAGCATTTCTATCGCCGCGTCTATTCGACCACGGTCCAGCTGCGCAACCCGGTTCGCTGACATGCATACGCGCACGACTCATCGGCAACACGGCGCGGCGCTGGCGACGGCGCTGTTCTTTCTCGTCATTCTGACCTTGCTCGGCCTGGCCGCGATGCGCGCCGGCAATGTCGATCTGCGCCTGTCGCAGAACGAGGTGAGCCGCATGGATGCGCTGCAAAGCGCACAGACCGCGCTCGACAGCGTGTGGAAGCAATCGAACACGGTGATGACGATACTGCCGGGCTCGGGCTATCTGCAGTCCTGCACCATCGGCAGCAGCCTGCAGGCGACGGCCTTGCAGACCCAGCAGGGCTTTTCGTGCCCCAGTGCCAACAACCTGGCCACGCTGCTGCCCAATACCATCTACAAGAACTATCTGTACGCCTCGGTGCGCCGCGAGCAGGTGGCGGGCAGCGATTTTGCGCCGGTGTCCGCGCTGCGCGAAGGCGATAGCGGCGATCGCTATCAGCTGGCCTCGTTCACCATCGTCGCCGGCTACGACCGCGTCGCGAGCGACGATACCGTCGCTCAAGGCGGCGCCGAAATCATTCAGGGCGCCTACGTCAAGGCGGCGCGCATCAAAGGGCTGACGGTTCAGTGAGGAAGGCCGGCATGAAACGCAAACTGTCCGCGCTATGCGCGCTGCTGCTGGGCCTGTTCGCGTGCATTCCGTTCGCGATCGCCGACGACATCGAGATCTACACCAACCCGGCGACCAACAGCATCAAGCCGCCGTACACGGTGCTGGTGCTCGACCTCAACCTGCTGGGCATCTGCAACAGCGTACTGACTCAAACCACCAATCCCAATAATCCCGATTCGCCACAGTTGTGCCTCAACGTCACCAACAGCATCGTGCTGAGCGATCTACTGATCGGCGTCACCAGCAATCCCGCCACTTATCTGACAAATCTGCTGGTGGGCAACTACACCTGTACCAACAACGCGACCTGCCAAAACAGTGCAATAGCCCTGTGCGATCTCTACGGCATCCTGGGTATCGCCTCCCCCCTGGTACAGATTCCGCTGCTGGGTCCATTGCTGCAGCCACTGCTGGGCGGCATCTCCACGCTCACCTGCGGCACGCTCAATGCCTTGCTGGACATTCCGCTGCTGGGCAGCACCATCAACGCCTTGCTCGGCGGCTTCGTCGGGCAGTTGATCAGCGGGCTTGTCAGCCCGCTGCTGACTACCGTCGTCGGTCAGTTACCCACCGCCATCATCGGACTGCTGCAAACCACCATCAGCGGCGTGCTCAATCTCGGGCAGGTCGGCCTGATCTCCTTGCTGGAATCGATCCTCAACAATCTGATCAATTCCCAGGTCGCGATCATGGTGTCGCACGCCGATCGCAGCAATGCGACGGGCTCGCCGGGCAGCACCTGCAGCTTTGCCGACTTGGCGAGCATTCCGGGCCCACGCCGAAGCACCATCGGCTGCAGCAACGGCGCCTACGTGCTCGTGGGTTTCACCCCGCTGGTCGACCAGGGGACGGTCACGTCCCTGCTCCACCGCGTCGCTTCATTGCTGACCAGCATCTTGAGCCCCAGCAATCTGCTCAACTCCACCACTGCGCTACTGAGCACCGCAGTGACCACGCCGACTCAGTTGCTGCCGCCGTATCAGGGCAAAGAAGTCTATGCCGAGCTGATGCACTATCTGGCCGGAAAGGACATCTACAACGCGCCGCTGGCGCGCTGGGACGGTCTTACCGGCCTGCTCACGCGCGATACCAGCATCGAGCTGTCCAGCGGCCTATACAGTCAGCCGGCACTCGAATGCCGCACCGCCAATGTGCTCAACATCACGCTGACCAACAACATCCGTGACACCGAGTCCGACGCCACGCTGCGCAGCTATCTGAGCGGTCTGCCGTCCAGTGGCGCGATCACGCTGGCCGATGTGGTGGCGCAAGCGAAGTCGCCGGGCTTCAAGGACGCGACCAACCGCGATATCAATCTGCAGTCGTACTTCCTGATCCAGAATCTGCTGACGAGCACGAGCACGCTGGCCAATGCCGGCGCCACGGTGCTGACCTACGTCGACAGTCTGGGCCTGCTGAATCTGGGCCAGACCACCGCGTCCCTGCTCAAGCCCACGCTGAGCGTCGACGCCTCGCTGCTCACGCCAAGCCTGACCACCGATCTCACGCTGCTGTCGGCTGTGAGGCCAGAGTCGTTCTTCTCACTGTTCAAGCCCACCACCGACAAGACGCCGCGCTGGAACGGCAACCTCAAGCGGATGCGCGTCGCCGCCGACAGTGCCGGCAGCTACCAGTACTACGACGCGCGCGGTGCGCTGGCCATCGACAGCGACGGCCGCATCAAAAACACGGCATTGAGCTTCTGGACCAACAGCGGCCTGCTCGGCACGCTCACCAGCGACGGCCGCAGCACGGCATTGGGCGGCGCCGGACAGAAGATTCCGGGCTTCGCGTTGGCGGGCGGCGGTGATCCGGGCCGCGCCAACAGCGACAACAAGCGCAAGCTGTTCTATGACCGGATCAACAACAATCAGATGTCGCTGTCGGCGCTCGCGCGCCACGAGAGCACCTGGAACCCCGAGGCGGTGGGCGGCGGCGGCCAGTGGTTCGGCCTCGTCCAGATCGCGCCCGCCACGGCCCGCGGCTACGGCTGCGATGCCCGCTCGGGCGAGGCGCTGACCGACGGGGCGG
>JALRLM010000272.1 GCA_023254435.1 Hydrocarboniphaga sp. | reverse complement strand
TTTGCACCTTGAGCTCCTTGGGCTCCTTGTCCTCCTTGTGGACCCGTTGCTCCTTGAGCACCTGTCCTTGCCCCTTGAGCACCCTGTGCACCCTGACCACCTTGAGCTCCCTGTTTACCTTGAGCACCCGTGTTGGCTCCTTGTGCTCCTTGTGCACCTGTCGCACCTTGTGAACCGGTAGCGCCCCGGCTCGCCGCCCTGGGCCAGCCTCGCCAGATGCGGGCCACCCGGATACGGCAGGCCCATGAGCTTGGCGGTCTTGTCGAAGGCCTCGCCGACGGCGTCGTCCAGGCTTTCGCCCAGCAGGGTATAGCGACCGATGCCCTCCACCGATACCAGCAAGGTATGGCCGCCCGAGACCAGCAGGGCCACGAACGGAAACTCGGGGCGCGGATCCTCGAGCATCGGTGCCAGCAGATGGCCTTCCATATGATGGACGGGCACCAGCGGCAGCCCCTGCGCCAGCGCGATGCCGGCCGCCACCGAGGCGCCGACCATGAGCGCACCGATCAGGCCCGGGCCGGCCGTGTAAGCCACGCCGCTCAGGTCGGCGCAGGACAGGCCGGCGCTCTCCAGCGCCTCGCGCACCAGCGCATTGACGCGGCGCACGTGGTCGCGCGAGGCCAGTTCGGGCACCACGCCGCCATACTGCGCATGCAGCGCGATCTGCGAATGCAGGGTGTGCGACAGCAGTCCGCGCGCTTCGTCATAGACGGCGGCGGCGGTCTCGTCGCAGGAGGTTTCGAGGGCCAGAACGGGCATGGGGCGCGTATTGTGCCCATCGCCACAGCAACCGGCGAGCAGGCAGGCTTTGCATTGCGCGCGACTCGCGCATAAAATCGCCGCCCCTTTGGGCCCAAGCCCAGTGTCGAGAGCGAGCTTCACCTTATGCCGACTGTCCGCGTCCGCGAAAACGAACCCTTCGAAGTTGCCCTGCGCCGCTTCAAGCGCACCTGTGAAAAGGCCGGTGTGCTGACCGACGTGCGCAAGCACGAGTTCTTCGAGAAGCCGAGCCAGGAGCGCAAGCGCAAGCGCGCCGCTGCCGTGAAGCGTCAGCTCAAGAAGGTTTCGCGCGACGTCACCCGCCGCCAGCGCCTGTACTAAGGCCTGCCTGCCGGGGATTCCGCTGCAGTTAGCACGGAATCCGGATGCCGGAAGCGCACTTCCGGCATCGATCACGTCACGGAGCACCTCACGATGTCCGATCTCAAGATTCGCGTCCTCGAAGACGTGAAAGCGGCGATGCGCGCGGGCGAAAAAGATCGCCTGTCGGTGCTGCGCATGCTCTCGTCCGAGCTCAAGAACCGCGAAGTCGTCGACGCCGTCGAGGTGACCGATGCCGTCGTCACCGCCACCGTCGAGAAGATGGTCAAGCAGCGCCGTGACGCCGAAAGCCAGTTCCGCAACGGCAATCGCCCGGAACTCGCCGACAAGGAAGCCGCCGAGATCGCGGTGCTGATGGGCTATCTGCCGCAGCAGCTCAGCGAAGCCGAGGTGCTCGCCCTGATCGATCAGGCCATTGCCGAAACCGGCGCCGCCGGCGGCAAGGACATCGGCAAGGTCATGGGGTGGATCAAACCCAAGGTCGCCGGCAAGACCGACATGGGCAAGCTGTCGGGCCTGATCAAGGGCAAGCTCGGGTAAATCCCGGCAAGTCCCGCCGTCCGCGCGACCGCGCGGATGTCATTCGCCCCCATCGTCGCTTTTTCTGGATTCCCGCCTGTGCGGGAATGACAATGCAGCATGGCTGGCGGCCGCATTCCCCAAAGCTTCATTCACGATCTCCTCGCGCGAACCGATATCGTCGAGGTGATCAGCTCGCGCGTGGAACTCAAGCGTGCGGGCCGTGAATACAAGGCCTTGTCGCCGTTCTCGAACGAGAAATCGCCCTCGTTCTACGTCTCGCCGACCAAGCAGTTCTTCCATTGCTTCTCCAGCGGCAAGCACGGCAACGCCGTGGGCTTTCTGATGGAGTACGACCGGCTCACCTTCGTCGAAGCCGTCGAGGAACTGGCGAAGCGCGCCGGCCTGGAAGTGCCACGCGAAGGTGGCGGCGCATTCGAGCGCCTGGTACTCGACGGCCCGCTCGACGCCATGGCGGCGGCCGAACGCTTCTTCCGCGAACAACTGCGCAAATATCCACCGGCCGTCGATTACCTCAAGCAGCGCGGCGTCTCGGGTGATACCGCGAAGGTCTTCGGTATCGGTTACGCGCCGGAATCCTGGGATGCGCTGACGCGCTTCTTCACCGATCCGCAGCACGCCATAGAAGCCGGACTGCTGATCCAGAAGGACGGCGGCGGCCCGGCTAGCGGCGGCTCGGCCCGGTCGTGCTACGACCGCTTCCGCAATCGCGTGATGTTCCCGATCCGCGATACGCGTGGCCGCGTGATCGCCTTCGGCGGGCGCACGCTTGCCAACGATCCGGCCAAGTACCTCAACTCCCCCGAAACGCCACTGTTCCACAAGGGCCGCAACCTGTTCGGACTCTATGAGGCCAAGCAGTCGACCAAGGCCGAGCTGCCGCATCTGCTCGTGGTCGAGGGCTACATGGACGTGGTGATGCTGGCCCAGCACGGCATTCGCGAGGTCGTCGCCACGCTGGGCACCGCCACCACGCGCGATCATCTGGCCCTGCTCTACAAGTCCACGCGCAAGGTGGTGTTCTGCTTCGACGGCGACCGCGCCGGACGCTCGGCCGCCTGGCGCGCGCTGGAGCAGGCGCTGCCCGAAGTGCATGGCGATCGCGAATGCGTGTTCATGTTCCTGCCCGACGGGCACGACCCCGACACGCTAGTGCAGGAGATCGGCGCCGAAGCCTTCCGCGAGCGCATCGGGCAGGCCCAGACGCTCAGCGCCTTCCTGCTCGGCGAGCTGTCCAAGCAGACCAACCTGGGCACGCTCGACGGCCGGGCCAAGCTGGCGTCGCTGGCCAAGCCACATCTGGACAAGCTGCGACCGGGCCCGCTGCAGACGCTGATGATCGACGAACTGGCGCGGCTCACGCGCCTGCGCCGCGAAGACCTGCAGCCCACGGCGCCGGCGGCAGCCGAGGAAGCCCCCGTCAGCGCCGCGGCGAAAAGGCCCGCACCGCCGCGCATCGAGCCTGGCGGCACGCGTCCGGTGCGCCGGGCCTTGCAATTGCTGCTCGAGCGCCCAGATATGGCCGACAGCGTCGGCGAGCTCGAATTGCTGGCCAGCGCCGATGTTCACGGCATCCCGGCCCTGATCGAAGCCCTGGACTTCTTTCACGAGAACCACGGCGCCAACGCCGGGCAGCTGCTCGAATACTGGCGCGGCACCTCCAAGGCCGCCGCCCTCGAACAGCTCATGCGCCAGGAACTGCAGCTCGATGACGCCGCGATCGAGCGCGAATTCGGCGACGTGATGCGGCATTTGCGTCAGCGGGCGCTGAAGACCCGTCGCGATCATCTGCTGGCCGAGGCGCAGATCCGCGACCTGAGCGCCCAGGAACTGTCCGAAGCCGCCGAGCTGACGCGCCAACTTTCGACGCGCGGGCCGGTCCAATAGGGCGGCCATGAGCCGATTTTGCTGGCCCCCGGGCCGCATCATCCAGTAAAATACGCAGTTCTCCGCCCCGGAAGCTTCCATTACCGGGCGCAGACCTGCCCTGAGACGAGCATCTGAATGAGCAATAACGCCGAAAAGCAATCCCAGATCAAGGTCCTGATCGCCCTGGGCAAGGAAAAGGGCTATCTGACCTACGCCGAGGTCTCGGATCATTTGCCGGAAATCGTCGACTCGGAGCAGATCGACGACGTCATCAGCATGATTCAGACGATGGGCATCCAGGTGCACGACGAAGCACCGGATGAGGAGAGCCAGCTGTTCTCCGAACCCACCGTCATCGGCACCGCCGAAGAAGAAGAGGAAGCCGCCGAAGAAGCCGCCGCCGCGCTGGCCTCCAGCGACGACCAGTTCGGCCGCACCACCGACCCGGTGCGCATGTACATGCGCGAAATGGGCAGCGTCGAACTGCTCGACCGTGAAGGTGAAATCCGCATCGCCAAGCGCATCGAGGAGGGCCTCAACGAGGCGCTCTACGCGATGGCGATCTACCCCGAAACCGTCAAGATCCTGCTCGACGCCTACGCCTCCGTGGGCGAAGGCAAGCGCCGCCTGGCCGAAGTCGTGACCGGCTTCTTCGATCCCAACGCCGAGCCGGTGGCCGAAGCGCCGCCGCCGGTCGAGGAAGTCGAAGAGGAGGAGGAAGAGGAAGAAGAGAACGCCGAGGGCGATGGCGAAGAAGAAGAAGCCGTCGACACCGGGCCCGATCCGGAAGAAGCGCGCCTGAAGTTCGAAGAACTGCAGGGCCTCTACGACGCCGCCTGGAAGGCGCTGCAGAAGACCGGCGCCGACGACAAGAAGACGCTCGGCAAGCGCGAAGCCGTGGCCGATCTGATCATGACCTTCAAGCTGTCGCCGAAGATCGTCGACGAGATCAACCGCAACCTGCGCAACAAGATCGAGAACATCCGCGAGATCGAGCGCAGTGTCATGCGCATCTGCGTGATCGACGCCGGCATGTCGCGCGAGGAGTTCCTGGGCAAGTACAAAGGCACCAAGCCCGACGACTACGACTGGCTCGAGAAGTCCATCCGCGCCAAGCGCAAGTACTCCGCCACGCTGGCCACGCGCCGCGACGAAGTGGTCGAGCTGCTGGGCCAGCTGTCCAAGATCGAGAGCGAGTACCTGATCGCGGTCGACGAGATCAAGGACATCAACCGCCGCATGAACGTGGGCGAGGCCAAGGCCCGCCGCGCGAAGAAGGAAATGGTCGAGGCCAACCTGCGTCTCGTGATCTCGATCGCCAAGAAGTACACGAATCGCGGCCTGCAGTTCCTGGACCTGATCCAGGAAGGCAACATCGGCCTCATGAAGGCGGTCGACAAGTTCGAATACCGTCGCGGCTACAAGTTCTCCACGTATGCCACCTGGTGGATTCGCCAGGCCATCACGCGCAGCATCGCCGACCAGGCGCGCACCATCCGCATTCCGGTGCACATGATCGAGACGATCAACAAGCTCAACCGCATCAGCCGTCAGATGCTGCAGGACATGGGTCGCGAGCCCACGCCCGAAGAGCTGGCCGTGAAGATGGAGATGCCCGAGGACAAGATCCGCAAGGTGCTCAAGATCGCCAAAGAGCCGATCTCGATGGAAACCCCGATCGGCGACGACGAGGACAGCCACCTGGGCGACTTCATCGAGGACACCGCCGCGGTCTCGCCGCTGGAATCGGCCACCTCGTCGAGCCTCGCCGAAGCCACCCACCAGATCCTGGCCTCGCTCACGCCGCGCGAAGCCAAGGTGCTGCGCATGCGCTTCGGCATCGACATGAACACCGTCCACACGCTGGAAGAAGTCGGCAAGCAGGTCGACGTCACGCGCGAGCGCATTCGTCAGATCGAGGCCAAGGCGCTGCGCAAGCTGCGCCACCCGAGCCGCGCAAAC
>JALRLM010000229.1 GCA_023254435.1 Hydrocarboniphaga sp. | reverse complement strand
GTCAAGATCGGCCCCAGCATCGATACCGACTGGCTGCTGGGCCTGTGCCGAGCGCTGAATCCCGACAACGAGGCCGGCAAGCTCGTGCTGATCCATCGCATGGGCGCGGCCAAGATCACCGAGCATCTGCCGCGCCTGATCGACGCAGTGCGCGGTGCGGGACATCGCGCGCTGTGGCTGTGCGACCCGATGCACGGCAACACGCAGTCGACCTCGACGGGCATCAAGACGCGCAAGTTCGACGACATCCTGGCCGAAGTGAACCTGGCCTTCGAGATCCATCGTGCCAACGGGTCGCGCCTGGGCGGCGTGCACCTGGAGCTGACCGGCGAAGACGTCACCGAATGCCTGGGTGGCGCGCGCGATCTGACCGAAAAGGATCTGGAGCGCGCCTATCGATCCACGGTCGATCCGCGCCTCAACTACGAACAGGCGCTGGAACTGGCGCTGGAGATCGTCTCGCGCCAGCGTCGCGGCTGAAGATGAGCTCCTTCGTCGATCATCTGCTGGGCCTGCTCGCAGGCTTCGCGCCGGTGCGCGCCAAGCGCATGTTCGGTGGCTACGGGCTCTACGTCGACGATCTGATGTTCGGCATCGTCATCGACGACGTGCTGTATCTGAAGGTGGACGACGGCAATCGCGCGCGCTATCTCGAACGTGAGTTGCCTCCGTTCGAATACGAAGCCAAGGGCAAGCGCGTGTCGCTGTCGTACTTCCGCGCGCCCGAGGAGCTGTTCGACGAATCCGAGGTCGCCATCGACTGGGCGCGCGAAGCCTATGCGGCGGCGCTGCGCACGCGAGCGGGCAAAGCGCGACGTGAGAAGCCAAGCGCAGGCAAGAAGCTTGGCACCAGAAAAGCATCGCGCTGATTGCCGTGTGGCCTGATCGCTGCAGCCTCGATTCCGTCACCAGATTCAAAAGACCTGCGATGCTGGCCGGCGATCGGACGGCGATCGGACGGCGATGATCCGCTACACCAGCTCGCGCGCGCCCAGTTCGTCCTTTAGGTAGGCGTAGTAGATCGGTGCGGCGATGAGGCCGACGATGCCGAAGGCCGCTTCCATCGCCAGCATCGCGATCAGCAGCTCCCAGGCCTGTGCGCGGATGCGCGAGCCAATGATGCGCGCGTTGAGGAAGTACTCGAACTTGTGGATCACGATCAGGTAGACCAGCGAGGCGCCGGCCACCGCCACCGAGTTCGACAGGCTCACGAGCACGATCACGGTGTTGGAGATCAGGTTGCCCAGCACCGGCAGCAGGCCGGCCAGGAAGGTCACCGCGATCATGGTCTTGATCAGCGGCAGTTCGACGCCCAGCAGCGGCAGCAGCACGCCCAGGTACAGGCCCGTGAACAGCGTGTTGAGGCTGGCGATCCACACCTGCGCGAACACCACGCGGCGAAACGAGGCGCTCAGGCGTTCGGCGCGCTCGGCCAGCGAGGCCGCGAGTGGCTGCAGTGGCGCCGTGGTCTTGGCTTCGCGCAGCGACAGCAGCGCCCCGACCACCATGCCGATCAGCACGTGCGCCAGCGCGCGTGCGAAGTTCTGGCCCAGGCCCTGCACCGCACTGGCGTTGTGGCGCAGCCATTCCGACAGCGCGGTGCGCAGTTCGTCGGCGGTTTCGGGGATATAGGCCAGCGCCCATTCGGGCAGCTGGTTGCGCGACTCGTCGATCACCTGCGCGAGCTTCTGCAGCAGCCCGGTCAGGTTGCCCGACTCGCTGCGGAAGAACGACAGCACGCCGATGATGAGACCGCTCAGCGCGGTGATGACGAGCACGGCGATGACGAAGATCACGATGACCTTGGCCAGGTCGGCCTCGATCGGCCGCGAGCGGATGAAGGGCGACAGGCCGCGCACGAGCTCGTAGACCATGAGCCCGGCGAGCAGCGCAGGCAGCAGGTGGAGCTTGAGCACCGACAGCAGCGCGACGGCGGCGAGCAGCCAGGTGGCGATATCCACGCGGCGGATCGGCGACGTCAGCGGGGAAAGGGTCATGGGCGGTTCGCGCGAGGCGCGTGGCTATGAAGTGGGGTAGGTCTTGAACAGTGGCGCGAACAGCTCGCGGCCACCGCGACGCAGCAAGGACACGGCGGCCATCAGGCCCAGCGCGCCCAGGCTCAGAGCCGGCACGATCCCGGATGCCGATGGCGTGGCCATGACGGGCAGCGAGAGGCCGGCATCCAGCAGCCAGCCGGCGCCGAACGCGCCGACGAGCAGCAGCGCGGCGTAGAGCGTGGCATGACGCCGTCCGTGCAGCTTGCGCAGCAGCCACAGCCGGCGCGGCAGACCGGCGGCACTGGCGATCAGCAGGGCCAGCGCGACGCCGGCCGGACTGCCGAGCGCGAGCAGCATGAGCGCCACCGGCGCCGCACCCGCCGCCGAAGCACCCAGCAGCGCACCCGTCGCCGTCGCCAGCAGCAGCTGGGCCGGCGGCGGCAGCGTGGACCAGAGGCTGTGTTCGAGATACGGCAACCCCACGGCGCCGATCAGCAGGCCGCAGACCAGCCAGGGCAGCTGCGCCTCGAACGGCCACAGCCAGTGACGCGAGGCCGGGTTGGTCGGCAGGCTCTGCCGCAGCGGCGCGCGCGCGGGCATCGGCGCGGTCGCCGGCCCGTGCGTGTGCACCTCGCAGAGCTCGTCGGCGATCACGGGGGCATCGAAACGGAACAGCGGCTGCGGCCGATGCGGAAACAGCCGCGCCAACAGCACGGCCACGAGCAGGGCGATGGCCGGCACCGCGACGAGGCGTGCCAGCGTCAGCGCGGGCCCCAGCAGCGCGAGCGACACCGCCAGGCCGATCAGGCTCAGCGCCGGCATGGCGATCAGCTGCAGCAGGTTGGTGCTGGCCGGCGCGCCATCGAACAGGCGTCGCCGATAGCGCGATTCCGCGTCCTCGCCGATCAGCAGGCCCCAGGCCCCGCCATCGCCACCGCGGCCTGCGGCCCAGGCGGCCAGCGCGATGCCGGCCAGCGTGGCGGCGAGCAGGGCCGGGGCGATGGCCAGCAGCAGGTCCAGCAGCGGATGCAGCACGGCGTGATGCTCGTGGCCGGCATGTGCGGCGTGCTCCGCATGATCGGTGTGCGCGGCCGGGTGCAGGGTTTCAAGCAGCACCAGCGCGGCGACCGCGAGCAGGTTGCCCAGGCCCTCGAACGGCGGCTTGGAGCGGCGCTCGCTGGAGAAGTCGTCCAGGTGGGGACGGCCGAAGATCACGTGCAGGATGGAGCCGGCGACGAGCGCCTGCAGCCAGGCCCAGACCGTGGCCCCGAGCCAGCCGCCCAGCGCGTCGGAGAACGCATAGCCCAGCAGCGTGCCGCCGGCCATGCCGCCGATGGCCAGTGCGGGCAGGGCGAAACCGAACACCGGATACAGCAGCCACCAGACCGCGAGTCCCACCGGAATGCTGTGCACGGCGATGGCCAGGGCCAGCGCCAGGTGGATCTCGCCGCCACCCGGCTGCGGCGCCAGCGCGGTGCCGTCGCCGACCGAATGCATGATCAGCCCGCCGATGGAGAACAGCAGCGTCCCCAGGTGGGCGCGGCGCGCATGGTGCAGCTGGTTTTCGAGCAGCGTGGGGCCCAGCGCGCCCAGGGCCAGGAACAGCAGGGCCCACAGCCCACCCGACTCCAGCGTCTCGGGCAGCACTTCGAGCAACACCAGACCACTGATGGTCACGAGCACGAAGCCGTCGAGAAACGACAGCAGCCCCAACCGCCGCCGCGCCGCCACATAGAGCAGTGGCCCGCAGAACAGGGCCAGCAGGGTGACCGAGAGCAGAAGCAGGTTCATCCGACCCGAGAAATTATCCGACTGCCGACCTGAGTGTCCCCGGCATGCGCAGGATGCGGCCGTGGAAGTTCTGTTAAGGGCCGGCATTGTACGCAAGCGCGCATAATGCGCGGCATGGATATCGTGCTCGTCACCGGCGCCGCCGGTTTCGTCGGCTTTCACGTCGCCCGGCGGCTGCTGGAGCAGGGCGTGAAAGTGGTCGGCCTGGACAACCTCAACGACTACTACAGCGTCCAGCTCAAGCGCGACCGGCTGCAGCAATTGAGTGCGCAACCGGGCTTCGCCTTTCACGAGGCCGACCTGGCCGATGCCGCCGCGCTAGAGGCCGTGTTCGCCGGTGCGCGCTTCGACGCCGTGATCCACCTGGCGGCCCAGGCTGGCGTGCGCTATTCGCTGGAGAACCCGCAGGCCTACGTGCAGAGCAATCTGGTGGGTTTCGCCAACCTGCTCGAAGCCTGCCGCCGTCACGGCCTGCCGCCGCTGCTGTATGCCTCGTCGTCGTCGGTCTACGGCGCCAACGAGCGCCAGCCCTGGTCGGTGGCCGACAACGTCGATCATCCGGTCTCGCTGTACGCGGCGACCAAGAAGTCCAACGAACTGCTCGCGCACAGCTACGCCCACCTGTACGGCCTGCCGTGCACGGGCCTGCGCTTCTTCACCGTGTACGGCCCCTGGGGGCGCCCCGACATGGTGCTGTCGAAGTGGACCGCGGCGATCCTTCGTGGCGAGCCCATCCGCGTGTTCAACCACGGCCGC
>JALRLM010000184.1 GCA_023254435.1 Hydrocarboniphaga sp. | reverse complement strand
TGCTGCATGCCAGCGGCGCGCCGCTGCCGGTGCGGCTGCAGTTCGCGCTGGGCTCGGTCGACGGCGACGAGATCGTCGAAGCGAGCGTGCTCGGCGAGTCGTCCAACACCGTCTCGGGCGACCGCCTGGCCCTGTTCCGCGCGCTGGGCGTGGCGCCGGCCGACACGCGGCCGCGCGCCGCGCTGCTGCTGATCGTCGACGACTTCGAATCCATCGAATCGCGCCTGGGTCTCGAAGACGCCGAGCGCCTGATCGGCGGCGTCGGCTCGGCGCTGGCGGCGCGCCTGGGCGGCGCCGAAGGCCTGTTCCGCTTCTCGACCAGCGAATGGCTGGCGATCGTGCACCGCAACACCGTGGCCGAGATCGAAAAGCTGGCCGAGCGCCTGTGCCGCGAACTCGCCGCGCTGACCTACAACGCCGGAGCGCACCAGACGCGCGTCACCGTGACGCTCGGCGCCTACCCGATCGGCGCCGACGAAGCCGCCGTCTCCATCGTCGAGCCGCTGGTGCGCGAAGCGCGACGCCTGTCGGCCTCGGCGCCGGGGCAGACGACGATGCTGGGCCCCACCGCCAAGGCCAGCAGCGAACAGCGCGATCAGGCCCGCCGCGCCGCGCAGCTCAAGCGCGCGCTGGACGACAACCGCCTGCGCCTGGCCTACCAGTCCATCGCCAGCCTCGAAGGCGACACGCGCCTGCACGCCGACGTGCTCGTGCGCATGGTCGACGAGAGCGGCCAGGAGCTGCACGCGGGCGAGTTCCTGCCGGCAGCCGAACGCTTCGGCCTCATGCGCGCGGTCGATCGCTGGGTGGTGGAGCGCGCGCTCACCGTGCTGGCCAAGCGCGAACTCGCTCAGGAACCGGCGCTGCTGATGATCAAGCTGTCAGCCGATACGCTGCGCGACGTCGACGCCTTTCTGCAGTGGCTGCCGACGGCGATGGGCGCGCGCAAGCTCGCCCATCGCGGCCTCTGCTTCACGCTGCAGGAAGGCGCGGCGCAAAGTCATCTCGACAAAACGCTGCAACTCGCCGCCGCGCTCAAGGGCATCGATGCCGGCCTGGCGCTGGAACATTTCGGACTCGCCGGCACCTCGGCCGCCCTGCTGGGCCAGCTGCCACTGCGCTACATCCGCTTCGCGCCGCAGTTCACGCGGCAGTTCGGCGATCCGGCGATCCAGCAGCGCATGGCCGACCTGGTCAAGATCGCGCGGGCCCGCAGCATCAAGAGCATCGTCAGCCACGTCGAAGACGCCAACCTCATGGCCCGGCTCTGGCAAGTCGGCGTCGAATACATCCAGGGTTATCACATCCAGGAACCCGAAGTGGTGCTGCTCGCCAGCGATCCGCTGCGCCGCTGACACGCTGCGCGAGCGGCCGCGTTCGCGGCCCCACGCTCGCGAATGACTTCACTGCGACCTCGCAACCTTCCGACGTCACGCGAGTGAAATAAGGCTGAAAAACCCCGGGAAAACCCGCAATCGCGTGGCATGTAACTTGCCATTCCATTGTCACGTTGCAGCTGAAGGTCGCCAGCGAAAACGCCAGCACCGATCAGCACCGACATCGTTCGACGATGCCGGTTGCGGACGAGTGTGGTCGCCTTTCTGAGGGAGTTCACGGCGCGAGCAATTCGCGCGTAGTCCATTCATTCCTGCAGGGGGTATTCATGCTTTCGTATCGGCAGACGGTGCGCTGTGGCTTCAAGCATTGGCGTGTGTGGTCACTGGCGGGTTCGGGCTTGCTCGTGCCCACGCTGGCATCGGCGCAGGAGGCCAGCAGCACCGAGGCGGTGGAACTCGAAACCGTGACCGTGACCGGACAGGGCCTGGTGCGTTCTTCGGGTTCGATCACGCGACAGGATCTCGAATACCAGGCCACGGGCGTGATTCCGCAGGCTTATCTGAATTCGATTCCGGGCGTGAACGTACAGCTCACCGATCCCTACGGCCTCTACGAATTCGGCACCTCGGTGCGCGTGCGCGGTTTCACCAGCGAACAGCTCGCCATCACGCTCGACGGCGTGCCGATGGAAGAAACGCCCGACACGCGCGACAGCACGCCGCCCAATCGTTTCGTCGACACCGAGAACCTGCAGGAAATCACCGTGGATCAAGGCTCGGGCGACGTCACCGCGCCGTCGTTCCATGCGCTGGGCGGCTCGATCCGCTACTTCACGAGCGACCCCATCGGCAACTGGCGCACCATCGTATCGGGCACCGGCGGCAGCGACGACATGGGTCGCGTGTTCACGCGCATCGACACCCCTGCATGGTGGGACGGCGGCCCCATCGCGTACTTCAGCGCATCGCGACAGAGCGCGGTGCAGTGGCAGAACGATTTCGCCTCGATGCGCACCGAGCATTTCAGCACCAAGATCCGGCAGGATCTCGATATCGGTTCGCTGACCTTGTCGTACAAGTACGGCAAGCGAGACGATCACGATGTCGACGCCTACCTGATCGACGGCAGCAAGTCGTACACCTTCACGCGCAACATCACCGGCGACGATGCCACCGACGCGAACTTCTACGACAACTGGCTCAACGGCCGCAAGGACGAGCAGTTCAGCCTCAATGCCGATCTGGCGCTGACACCCACGCTCAAGCTCTCGCTGATTCCCTACTACGAGCACAAGGACGGCTACGGCACGGCCGGCGTACCCTACGCCGATTCGCTGGCCTTCTATGAAGATGCGATGGCGGCGAACCCCGATCGCACCGATGTCGCCGCGCCCGTGGAAGACCGCTTCACCAAGCGTCTCGAAACCATGGGTGGCGATCGCTGGGGCATCACCGGCGGCTTCACGCTGACCGCCGGCAATCACGAGATCAAGCTCGGCGGCTGGTACCAGGACTATCACTTCACGCAGGTGCGGCCGCTGTTCAACCTCGACGAGAACGGCAACTTCGATACATCGACGCCGCCCGTCACGGTCTACTACGACCGCGATTCGCAGACCGACGTGCAGCAGTTCTACATCAAGGACAAGATCACGATGTTCGACGGTCGCTTCATCGTCGAAGCAGGCACCAAGGGGCTCTACACCAAGCGCACGGGCAAGGGTTACGTCGATAACACCGCGTTCATCGGCCAGAACTACACCGAGAACTCGCGTACCGACAAGGACTACTTCCAGCCGCAGATCGGCTTCCTGTTCGCGGTGACGGACGCGGAGGAAATCTTCGCCAACTACGCCGAGAACTTCAGCGCTTTGCCGCGTCTTGCGCTGTTCTCGTCGGGCTACAACCCCGACGTGAAGCCCGAGACTTCCGACAACATCGACATCGGCATCCGCACCACGCGCGGACGGCTCAGCGGATCGCTGTCGCTGTATCACATCGCCTACAAGGATCGCGTGCTGAGCCTGGCGGCGGCCACGGGTGCCGAGGGCCAGTATCAGGTCGGCGAAAGCATCTACCAGAACGTCGGCGACATCGAGACCTACGGTGCCGAGCTGGCGGCTTACTGGGATCCGAGCAAGAGCTTCCGCCTGGGTTCGGCGCTGAGCCTCAATAACTCCAAGTTCCAGGACGACTACGAGACCGCCGACGGCGTCGTGTCGGTGAAAGACAAGTACGTGCCCGACACGCCCAAGGTGATGCTCGATCTCAACGCGACCTACAAGTGGCACCAGTTCGCCGTCGGCGGCGAAGCCAAGTACACGGGCGAGCGTTACGCGACGACCACCAACAGCGAGAAGACCGACGCCTACACCGTCGTCAACATCAACGGCTCGTACAAGGCCGGCGACGCGGGCCCCATGCGCAACGTCACGCTGTCGCTCAACGTCTACAACCTGCTCGACGAAGACTATTTCGGTTACATCACCAGCGTGACCGCCGAGTCGGGCGGCGAATACAACCTGGGAGCCCCGCGCCAGATGTATTTCACGGTGCGCGCCGAGCTCTAGTTCCGGTCTGCGCGTGACACAGGACTTCGACGGCGCCCAACGCCGTCGGAGTTCTGTCGCATTGCCGCGGCATCGGATCATCGGTATGAGTCTTGCTGCCTCGGCGCAGCAGACCACCATCCACCTTCAAGAGAGGTCGCATGAACAACA
>JALRLM010000164.1 GCA_023254435.1 Hydrocarboniphaga sp. | reverse complement strand
CGGATCGTTCTTGATGCCCAGCTCGGCCAGCACTTCGTCGCAGGTCTGTTTCATCACGGTGGCGCGCGGGTCGCGGTTCTTGTACACGCGATGGCCGAAGCCCATCAGGCGCACGCCTTCGACCTTGTCCTTGACCTTCTGCATGAACGCCGGCACGTGCTTGACGTCGCCGATTTCATTGAGCATTTCCAGCACGGCTTCGTTGGCGCCACCATGCGACGGGCCCCAAAGCGCGGCGATGCCCGAGGAGATCGCGGCATACGGATTGGTGCCCGTGGAGCCGGCCATGCGCACCGTCGAGGTGGAGGCGTTCTGCTCGTGATCGGCGTGCAGGATGAACAGCACGTCGAGCGCCTTGGCGGCGACCGGGTTGATCTCGTATTCCTCGGCCGGCACCGCGAACATCATGCGGAGCAGGTTGCTGCAATAGTCCAGATCGTTCTTCGGGTAGATGAACGGCTGGCCGACGAGCTTCTTGTAGGCCGCGGCGGCGATCGTCGGGATCTTGGCGATCATGCGATGCGCAAAGATCTCGCGGTGCTTCGGATCCTTGTTGTTCGTCGTGTCGTGGTAGAACGCCGACAGCGAGCCGACGACAGCGGTCATCATCGCCATCGGGTGCGCGTCGTAATGGAAGCCGGCAAAGAAATTGCGCAGCGATTCATTGAGCATCGTGTGACGGCGGATGCTCTGGTCGAACTCCGCGAGCTGGACTGCCGTCGGCAGTTCGCCGTGCATGATCAGATAGCAGACTTCGATGAAGCTGGACTTCTCGGCGAGCTGGTCGACCGGGTAGCCGCGGTACAGCAGAACGCCTTCGTCACCATCGATGTAGGTGATGGCGCTCTTGGTCGAGCAGGTCGAGGTGAAGCCGGGGTCGTAGGTGAAGATGCCCAGCTTGTCGTACACCTTGCCGACGTCCGCGCCGGGGGTGCCGATGGTACCGGTGACGAGGGGCAGCTCGGTCTTTTGGCCGGTTTCGTTATTGACGAGGCTATAAGTCGCTTGGCTCATCCTGTTACTCCAATCGCGTAAGAATGGATCGAAGCCCTTACGCTGATCCTTTCGCGCAGGAGGCTGCAACGCCAGGGTCCGCGCGATCGGCATGACAGTCGGTCGGAAATCGAAAGGAAATGCTGCACCGCGATTATCGCTCGCCCACCCGGCGCTTACAACGCACCTAAAGTGGTAGAACCGTTCGCAATATTCGATGAACCACATAAGAAAGGCCGCCCCGAGGGCGGCCTTTCTCTATGCAACGTCTGTAATCAGACGTGCATCTGCTGCGTACTTCGCTATTAAGCGGCGTAGCGCTTCTTGAACTTGTCGACGCGGCCGCCGGTGTCGATGACCTTCTGCTTGCCGGTGTAGAACGGGTGGCAAGCCGAGCAGATTTCGACGGCCAGGCTGTCCTTGGCAACGGTCGAGCGGGTCTCGAAAGCGTTGCCGCAGCTGCAGACGACTTTCACGGTGTGATAGTTCGGGTGGATGTCGGCTTTCATGGGAACGCTCGCGCAATGCGGACAGACAAAAAGGGGCGCGAAGTCTAATCGCCCGCTTTCGCGCTGGCAAGAGGCCGAGCGCAATCGGACACACTCACTCGTCCTCGGCGCGGGCCTCGACCTCGAATCCGCCCTCGTCGTCGACGCGCAGTACGACCACGATGGGACGGCAGCACACCGAGCAATCCTCGATATAGGTCTGAGAGCCGGCCGACAGGTCCAGCTCCAGCGGGATCGATTCCCAGCAGTAGGGGCAGGTGACGCTGACGTCTTCGAGCATGGGAAATCCGGGGGATCAGTCGGCCAGAAAGCCGGTCAGCAGCTCGTTGAGATGCTGCTGGCCCAGCGGCGTGGTGCGCACGCGCTCGTCGTCCGCGATCAGCAGGCCGCGCTTTTCGGCGCGCGCCAGCGCGGGCTGCAGCGCATCGCGACCCAGGCCGGTACGCGATTCGAAAGTGTTCCAGGCGAAACCTTCGTCCAGGCGCAGCGCGTTCATGCAGAACTCGAACGGCAGGTCGGCCGATGCGATGCGCTGCTGCTCCTGGATCGCCTCGGCGCGGCCGGCGCTGTCGAGATAGCGCTTGGGGTGCTTGTGGCGCGCGCGCCGCACGATCCCGGTGCTGCCGCTGCGCTTGCCGTGCGCGCCGGCGCCGATGCCCAGGTAATCGCCGAAGCGCCAGTAGTTGAGGTTGTGTTGCGCCTGCCGGCCGCTGCGGGCGTAGGCCGAGACTTCGTAGCGCGCATAGTCGGCGTCGGCCAGGCGCTGCCAGCCCTGGGTCTGCATGGTCCAGGCATCGTCGTCGACCGGCAACGAGGGCGGCCGCGCGGCGAACTCGGTATTGGGCTCGAGCGTGAGCTGGTAATACGACAGATGCTCGGGCTGCAGTGCCAGCACGGCCATCAGGTCGCGCTCGGCCTCGTCCGGCGTCTGCTGCGGCAGCGCGAACATCAGGTCGAGATTGAGGTTGTCGAAGCCGGCGCGGCGTGCGGTGTCGACGGCCGAGCGCACCGAGTCGGGATCGTGGATGCGACCCAGGCGCTTGAGCTGGGCCGCGTCCATCGACTGCACGCCGATCGACAGCCGGTTGATGCCAGCGGCGCGGTAGTCGCGGAAATGGGCTTCGTCGACCGTGCCGGGATTGGCTTCGAGCGTGATCTCGATGTCGTCGGCGAAGCCGACGCGCTGGCGCAGGCCATCGAGCAGCCGGCCCATCGCCTGGCCCGAGAACAGGCTGGGCGTGCCGCCGCCCATGAAGATGCTGCTCAGCGTACGCGAATCGGGATCGTCGGCGAGCTCGAAGTCCAGGTCGCGCAGCAGCGCGTCGACGTAGTCGGCTTCGGGAACCTCGCCACGCAGCGCGTGCGAGTTGAAGTCGCAGTACGGGCATTTGCGCACGCACCACGGAAAGTGCAGGTACAGCGCCAGCGGAATCGCTGAACGCTGCAAGGCCGCGGCGACGCTCAGGCGCGCTCCGCGAGCCGCGTCAGCAGGCGCTCGACCGCGATGGCGCGATGCGAGAGGCGGTTCTTGAGCTCGGGTGCCAGCTCGGCCGAGCTGCAATCCTGTGCGGGGACATAGAACAGCGGGTCGTAGCCGAAGCCGTTGACGCCCCGCGGCGCCTCCAGGATGCGGCCCTGCCAATGGCCTTCGGCGATCACCGGCACGGGATCGGCGGCATGGCGCAGAAAGGCCAGCACGCTGACGAAGCGCGCGCCGCGCTGCTCCGCAGGCAGGCCCAGCAGGGCGTCGAGCAGCTTGGCGTTGTTGGCGGCATCGTCGCTGGGCTCGCCGGCGTAGCGCGCCGAATGCACGCCGGGACAGCCGCGCAGCGCCTCCACCTCGATGCCCGAGTCGTCGGCCAGCGCGGGCAGGCCCGACACCAGCGCGGCGTGGCGCGCCTTGATCAACGCATTCTCGACGAAGGTCGGCGCGGTTTCGTCGGCCGCTTCGTCAGTGAATTCAGCGACCAGCCGCAGCGTCCAGCCCAGCGGCGCCAGCAGGGCCTGCATTTCGCGCAGTTTCTTGGTGTTGTGGCTGGCCAGAACGACTTGCACGGCAATCTCCCTGTGGGCCGGGTCGCGTAGAGCTAGGAAAGCGCCGGGCGCGTTTTAGTTCGCGAGCGCCTTGCGCTGGGCCTCGAGCAGCTCGGCGATGCCCTTGCTGCCGATGTCGAGCAGGCGATCGAGCTCCTCGCGGCGGAAGGCATGGCCTTCGGCCGTGCCCTGCACTTCGATGAAGTGCCCGGCCTCGTTCATGACCAGGTTCATGTCGCACTCGCAGCCGGAATCTTCGACGTAGTCGAGGTCTAGCACGGGCACACCGTTGTGGATGCCCACCGACACCGCGGCGATCTGGCCGTGGATCGGGTTGGACTTGATGAGCTTGCGCGCGCGCATCGAGCTGACCGCGTCGACCAGCGCCACGAAGCCGCCGGTGATCGCCGCCGTGCGCGTACCGCCGTCGGCTTGCAGCACGTCGCAGTCGATGGTCACGGTGTAGTTGCCGAGCGCCGACAGGTCGACGGCGGCGCGCAGGCTGCGGCCGATCAGGCGCTGGATCTCCTGCGTGCGCCCGCTCTGCTTGCCCTGGGCGGATTCGCGGCGACTGCGCGTGTGCGTGGCGCGCGGCAGCATGCCGTACTCGGCCGTGACCCAGCCGCCGTCCTTCTTCCACGACGGGCCGCGCTCTTCGAC
>JALRLM010000152.1 GCA_023254435.1 Hydrocarboniphaga sp. | reverse complement strand
GCACTTCGATCTTGTGGCCGCCGGGGCCGATGCAGGTGGTGTGCAGGCTCTGGTAGCCGTTGGCCTTGGAGTTGGCGATGTAGTCGTCGAAACCGCCCGGCACCGGCTTGTAGACGTGATGCACCACGCCCAGGGCGCGATAGCAGTCGTCGAGCTTGGCCACCACCACGCGAAAACCGAGCAGGTCCATGACCTGCAGCAGGCGCATCTTCTTGCGCCGCATCTTCTGGTAGATGCTGTAGATGTTCTTTTCGCGCCCGACCACGGTGGCGCCGATACCCTCGTCGCGCAGGGCCTTGGAAATCTTGGTCTCGACGTCGCGGATCAGGTTCTTGGAGTCGCCGATCTGCTCCTCGATGGCCTTCTCCAGCACCCGGTAGCGCTCGGGATGCTGGTGCGAGAACGCCAGGTCCTCGAGCTGCACGCGAATGGTGTTGATGCCCAGGCGCTGCGCGATCGGGGCATAGATCGACAGCGTCTCGTCGGCGATGCGACGGCGCTTGGCCGGCTCCTTGGCGTCGAGCGTGCGCATGTTGTGCAGGCGATCGGCCAGCTTGACCAGGATCACCCGCAGGTCCTGCGTCATCGCCAGCAGCAGCTTGCGGAAGCTCTCGGCCTGCAGCTCGGCGCGCGACAGCCCCTCGATCTTGCCGATCTTGGTCACGCCCTCGACCAGGTCGGCCACGTCCTGGCCGAACACCATCGCCACGCGCTCCTTGGAAGCGTCGGTGTCCTCGATGACGTCGTGCAGGATCGCGGCCATCAGCGTGGTCGCGTCCATGCGCAGGTCGGCCAGGATGCGTGCCACCGCGAGCGGGTGATAGATGTAGGGCTCGCCGGACTTGCGGCTCTGGCCGGCGTGGTACTTGGCGCCAAACTCGTAGGCGCGGCGCACGTCGGCGATCTGGTCTTCGGGCAGGTACTCCTCGAGTACCTTCACGAGCGCGTCGATACCGAACTCGCGCACCACGCGCTGGGTGTGCAAGGCGCTCGTGAGACGGCTGATAACCGGCAATTCCATGCTCCGGAGTGTAGCAGCGACGGCGGCCGCAACGGCCACCGCATCGGCCAGGCTTCAGACTCCGAAATGCACCACGGGTTCGCCGAAACCCTTGAGCGCCACCGCCGGCCGCGGCCGCGCCTGCGCCGCGCCGCCGGCGCGCAGGGTTTCGAGATCGATCAGGATCTCGCCGTCCTGCGCCTGTTCGCAGAGCCGGCAGGCCAGGTTCACGGCCGCGCCCACGGCGGTGTATTCGAGCCGCGAGCGGCCACCGATGACACCCACGGTCACCGTGCCGGTCGCCACGCCCACGCCGATGCCCAGCGGCGGGCCGTCGCGGCGCGCCCACTGCGCGACCAGGCGCTCCACCGCGTCGCGCACGCCGGCCGCCAGATCGAGCGCCCGCGAGGCGTGGTCGGGCAAGGCGATGGGCGCGCCGACCAGCACCAGCACGCCGTCGCCGGCGTAGTCCTTGATGGTGCCGCCGTAGCGCGCGGCGACTTCGCCGACGGCGTCGTAGTACTCGCGCAGGATCTGGATCACGCCGCCCGACGGCACCTCGCGCGCAAAGCGCGAGAAGCCGCGCAGGTCGCAGGCCACCACGCTGAGCGTGAGCTGGCTTTCGCGCATCGCCACGTGCAGACCCGAATGCGAGACCAGCCGTGCCACCTCGGGCGACAGGAAACGCGACAGAAAGAAGCCGCGCTGGCCCTGCAGCACGTGGTAGTGCACGGCGCCGACCAGCAGGATCATCTCGCCGACGATGATCGAGATCGGCCCCAGGTCGGCCGGCAGCACCAGGCCGGCGACGCAGAACGGCACCGCGCCGGCGAAGGCGATCAGGCGAATGCGCTCGGCGACCTCGGGCTTGCGGTTGAGCAGCAGCAGCAGCGAACCGAGCCCCGACAGCACGGTGAACAGCACCGGCGTGGCGAACAGCCAGAACCCGCCGTGCTTCACCGCGTCGAAGCTCGTCGAATGCAGGAACTGGCTGATGCGCAACTCCGGCCACAGCAGCGCGAACAATTGATACACCAGCGCCCCGAGCTGGCCCAGGCGCAGCAGCCAGTCGCCCGTGCGCGTGTCGAATTCCTCGGGCACGGGCACCATGCGGCGCACGCGCAGCAGCCATTCGAGCATCGCGATCAGCGCGAGCGTCTCGGGCAGCGCAAGCCAGCCCGACCAGGATGGATTGCGATGCGCCGCGGGCACCCAGTAGCCGTTCAGGAAGATCGACAGCCCGGTCGCCGCCAGCGCCAGGGCCAGGGCGCGCGAGGTGGCCGAGCCACGGTCGGCCGACAGGAACGCGAGCGCCATGCCGACGGCGACGATCGACACCAGCAACGACGGAATCAGGTAGTCCATGCGGCGCTGCGGCTCCCTGGCCGAGGCTCGGTTCTCCGCATTATGCCGACTCGTGGGCGCCCCTATTTCGGCTCCACGTCTTTCTGCCCGACGTCGGCGTCGAACAGGTCCTGCAGCTCGCGCGCGCCCTCGCGCGCGCTCTTGAGCAGGTTCAGGCTGTCGCGCGGACCGGCCATCTGCCGCAGCAGCACCTTGTGATCGTGCTCGCGAAAGGCCTCCAGATAGCGGCTCACACGCGCTTCCTCCTCGCCCAGCGCCACCAGCACCTGCCGCGTTGCGTCCAGCGACGACAGGAAGCTGCGCCGGATCACGTGCTTGACGCCGCGATCCATGAGGTCGAGCGCATGCTGACGCGTGCGCGCGCAGGCGACGATGGCGAGCCCTGGATAATGGCGCCGCACCGCATCGACCACGCGCAGCGACTCCTCGGGATCGGCGATCGCCACCACGAACAGCCGGGCCTGGCCAGCATGCGCGGCGCGCAGCACCTCGGTACGCGAGGCGTCGCTGTAGAACACCGGAATGTCGAGCTGACGCAGGAACGCCACGTTGTCGGCGCTCTTGTCGAGCACCGAATAGCTGATGCGCCGCAGACGCAGGATGCGGCCGATGATCTGCCCGAAGGGACCGAAGCCCGCGATGATGACCTGCGAGGCGTTGACGTCGATGACGTCGAAGGGCGGCGGCTCGTTCTGCGGTCGCAGGCGCGCGTGCAGCGAGTACAGCAGCGGCGACACCATCATCGACAGCGTCACCGCGACGATCAGCAGCTCGCGCAGCTCGTTCTCCAGCACGCCAGTGCCGGCGGCGACACCGAACAGCACGAAGGCGAACTCACCGCCCTGCGACAGGCTCAGCGCCAGCGAGCGCGAGGACTGATCCTCGAGCCCGGCCAGACGGCCGACCCCATACAGCACCGCGCCCTTGACCAGCATCAGCACCACCACCACGGCCAGCACGTCGAGCGGCCGCTGGATCATCAGGCCGACGTTGGCCGACATGCCCACGGCCATGAAGAACAGGCCCAGCAGCAGGCCCTTGAACGGCTCGATGTCGGCCTGCAGTTCGTGGCGGTATTCGGAGTCGGCCAGCAGCACGCCGGCCAGGAAGGCACCGAGCGACATCGACAGGCCGACGAAGTCCATCGCCAGCGCGGTGCCGACGACCACGAGCAGCGCCGCAGCCGTGAACACCTCGGCGACGCCGGTCTTGGCGAACCAGCGCAGCACCGGCTGCAGCGCGTAGCGACCGCCGACGACGGTGACGAGCACCGCCCCGACCGCCTTCGCCGCACCGATCCACAGATCGGGCGAATGCACGTTGGGCTTGCTGCCCAGCGCCAGCATCGGCACCAGCGCCAGGAACGGAATCACCGACAGATCCTGGAACAGCAGAATCGCGAAGGCACTGCGGCCGTGGCGCGTGGTCAGCTCGTGACGCTCGGCCAGCATCTGGATCACGAAGGCCGTCGACGACATCGCCAGGCCGAACGCGGCGACGAACGCCGCCATCGGCGCGATACCCCAGGCCCAGCCGATGACGAACAGCCCCAGCGTGCTCAGGAGCACCTGCAGGCCACCGGTGCCGAACACGCTCTGGCGCAGTCGCCACAGACGCGCCGGCTGCAGTTCGAGACCGATCACGAACAACAGCAGCACGACGCCGAATTCGGCGAAGTGCAGGATCGATTCCACGTCGGTGATCAGGCTCAGGCCCCAGGGTCCGATGACCACGCCGGCACACAGGTAACCAAGCACCGCGCCGAGCCCCAAGCGCTTGAAAAACGGCACGAATAGCACTGCCGCCGTCAGAAACAAGGCCACGTTGACCAGCATCCGCCATCACTCCCGGCCGCTCCCCGAAGCTGAGTCGGGGATTAATAATTCGTTATTTATTAGCAAGTTAAAGCAATGTCTTGCAATACTTTAGAACTTGTTATCAAATATAAACAGTTTCTAAAACAATTTTACGCTTGCGCACACTCGACTCGCGTCCGATACGTCCTCGATGGATGAACCCAGCAAATCCGATCGCATCGTCGAGCTCGCCGGCAAGCTCGGTGTTCTGCGACCCAAGGATTTGGCTGCCGAGGGCATCCAGGCCGAATACCTTCGACGTGTGTGCGATAAGGGATTAATCAAGAAGGTCGGTCGCGGCAGTTACGTGCTGGCCGACAAGGTCGTCACCCCGCATCTCACCCTTGCCGTCGCCGGCCGCGCTGTCCCCAACGGCGTGATCTGCCTGCGCTCCGCGCTCGCCTTTCACGGCCTGGCCGAACAGCTCGCCGACGAGGTCTACATCGCCATCGAGCGCCGCGCCGCACGGCCGCGCCTGGATTATCCCGAAGTGAAGGTGGCGCGCCTGGGTGGCCCGGCGTTCACCGAAGGCGTCGAGCAGCATCCCATCGAAGGCGTCAGCGTGAGCATCTATTGCCTCGAGAAGACGCTGGCCGACCTGTTCAAGTTCCGCAACAAGATCGGCCCGCACATCGCCGTCGATGCCCTGCGTGCCGCCTTCATCGCGCACAAGGTGGACAAGGACAAGCTCTGGCACTACGCCAAACTGTGCCGCGTCGAGCGCGTGATGAAGCCCTACGTCGACGCACTGGCGTCGTAGGTCGCCGCGTCGCGATGCGGCATCGAATCTGCAAGCCCGTTTCGCTGCACTGAAGCCCCCGAACTTACTCTCCCATCGAGGTCTCGATGACCGCGCGTCCGCTGCTGGCCCTGGCCCTGATGAGCCTGTCCTCCCTCGCGCTGGCGCAAGGCGCGCCATCGCCGGACCTGCCCAACGACCCGCTGGCCACGCCGAAGATCACCGCCGACCCGCCCGCCACCGACGTCGAGCCGCAGGCCATCGATCCCGCCGCCACGCCGCAGCCCTTGGGCAGCACCGCGACCGACGACGGCAAGCTCACGCCACGCGAAAAGCAGCAGCAGGCGCTGGAGAAACCCGACTTCTTCGCCCGTCTGCGTGGCGACCCCGAGGGCTATTCCATCGTCTCGGTATCCAAGGGCCTGTCGACGCATAAGCCGATGTTCTTCCTGCCGGCGACCTGGAGCGGCGACTACGACGGCAAGCAGACCGAGGTGATCTTCGCCATCAGCGCCAAGACGCAGCTGTTCGGTACGCCGTTCTACTTCGGCTACAGCCAGCGCTCGTTCTGGCAGGTGTACGACAGCGACCGCTCGCGCCCCTTTCGCGAGACCGACTACAACCCCGAGCTGTTCTACCGCTGGGCGCCCGATCCCAAGGACTGGCACTACTGGGGCGCCGACGTGGGCATCGAGCACGAATCCAACGGCCAGGACGTGCCGCTGTCGCGCTCGTGGAACCGCGTCTACGTGGCACCGTTCCGCGCCAAGGGCAAGTCGCTGTTCTACCTCAAGGCCTGGTACCGCATCCCCGAGAACGAGAAAGAAACGCCCGACGATCCCAAAGGCGACGACAACCCCGACATCGAGGATCACTACGGCTATGGCGAAGTACATTTCCAGCGCCAGATCGGCAAGGGCCAGGTCATCCACACGATGGTCCGCATGAACCCCGAGACCGGCCACGGCGCGATCAACCTCAACTACACGATCCCGTCCAAGGACGGCTCGCTGTTCTACCAGCTCTATGTCTGGCAGGGCTACGGCGAAAGCCTGCTCGACTACGACGACTCGGTGACGCGCGTGGGCCTGGGCGTGGCCTTCTCGCGCTGAGCGCAGGCACCGGCATTCCGCGGTCGCCTTTTGCACCGGCAGCGCGCATGCTCCGCGCATGTTCGAACTCAAGACCACCTCCGGCCTCGACAAGCCCACGCTCTACGCCGAGCTGATCGCCCAGGCCGGCGGCCTGCTGGCCGGCGAGCGCAACCTCGTCGCCAACGCCGCCAACCTCTCGGCCCTGCTCTACCACGGCCTGCCCGACCTCAACTGGGCCGGCTTCTATCTGTTCGACGGCCGCGAACTGGTGCTGGGCCCGTTCCAGGGCAAGCCGGCCTGCGTGCGCATCGCACTCGATCGCGGCGTCTGCGGCGCGGCCGCCAGCCAGCGCGTCACGCAGGTGGTGGCCGACGTGCACGCTTTTGCCGGCCACATCGCCTGCGACGCCGCGTCCAACAGCGAGATCGTCGTGCCCCTGGTGGCCGAAGGCCGCCTGATCGGCGTGCTGGACCTCGATAGCCCGGTAACCGCGCGCTTCGACGAACAGGATCGCGCCGGGCTCGAAGCCCTGGCCGCGCTGTGGATCAGCGCGAGCGAGCTGGGCTGAGACGGTAAAGGCAGCCTGGATTTCCACACGGCCCCAGCAGCATCCGACTCAAGTTTTGCCGGCGCCGGCGGCTAAAGAGCTGACCGTCACGCAGCAAACCGAGTCGCCGTCACATGGAGCAAGCCGACCGCTGGCAGCAGCCCTACCGCGAGGCCGTCGAAGAACTCGACCGCCGCGAGCGCCAATGGCGCCTGACCGACGAACTGCTGCGCCGCATCGCCGGGCGGCTCTGCATCGCCGCGCGCGGACTCGATGCCGGGCTCGACGGCTCGCTCAACGAGGTCATCTCCACGCTGCGCCGGCCGGCCGAAGCCGAGCCGCTCGAAGCGCTGCTGAGCGGCCTCACGCAATCCGTCGCCGCGCTCGACCGCGATACCGCGCTGGTGGCACCGCCGGCCGCCAATGACGGCCTGCGCCTGCGGCAAAGCCTCAAGCGCATCCTGGAGCATCTGGCCGAACTGCCCGACGCACAACCGCGCGCGGCCGCGCTGAGCGGCCGGCTCGACGCCGAAAGCGCCGATGTGTTGGCCGAGATCGCCGTGGGCACCGCAGATCTCGCGCAAGCGCAGATCGCCACGCTGCAGCGCGCGCGGCAGGAAGCCGACCGCCTGCTGCTGCAGTTCAGCGAGCGACTGGAAGACATCGCGCGTCACCTGCGCAACGAAAGCGAAGAACACAGCAATGCGCAGATCGAGCAACGCGCCTTCGGCCAGCAACTGCTGGGCCATACCCAGGCGCTGGTCGACCAGACGCGCTCGGCCAGCGACCTGGGCCAGTTGCAGGAGCAGGTCTACCGCCACCTGACCGCCATCGACCAGCGCGTGCGCGAACACCGCAGTCGCGAGGAGACGCGCGCCGTCGCCTACAAGGAGCGCACCGAAGCACTCTATGAACGCATCGAATCGCTGGAGAACCAGACGCGCTCGCTGACGCGATCGGTCAACAAGCTGGAGCGGCAGGCCAGCACCGACGGCCTCACACGCGTGCCCAATCGCGCCGCCTACGACAAGCGCATCGCCGCCGAGCTGCAGCAGTACAAGCGCGACCAGCGGCCGCGCTGCATCGCGGCCATCGACATCGATCACTTCAAGACCATCAACGATCGCTACGGTCACCAGGCCGGCGACAAGGTGCTGCAGATGCTGGCCCAGCACTGGTCGCGCCGGCTGCGCGACTGCGACTTCTTCGGCCGCTACGGTGGCGAGGAGTTCGTCATGCTGCTCGACAACAGCAACGAGCAGCAGGCGCTACTGCTGGCCAACAAGCTGCGCCAGAGCGTGGAAAAGCTGGGCTTTCACTTTCGTCAGCAGCCGGTCTCGGTGACGATCTCCTGCGGCATCACCGGCTTTCGCGAAGGCGACACACCGCAGGCCTTGTTCGAGCGCGCGGATCGCGCGTTGTACGAGGCCAAGCGCAACGGTCGAAATCGGTGTTGCGTGGAGGTTTGAGCGCGTCGTCTCGCGCATCGGACTCAGGCCTGTTGCAGCGTGCGCACCATGCGCGCATGTTCACGCCGGTAGCGCTTGGCCTGGCGCGTCTTGATCGAGTCGTCGAGGATTTTGCCCGACACCTGGAAGAACTTGCGCTCCTCCTCCCGCAGGTGGTGATGCACTTTCTTGGAAAGCTGGCGCGCCCGCGCCATCCAGGCCGCACCACTGTGATCGGAGACCTGCAGGTCCTCGATGAGCTCGTCCATCTGATGGTGCTCGTGCAGGGCATGGCGGGCCGGCGACAGGCCCATGTCATCCATGAGAATCGGCACGTACAGATGTCGCTCTTCGGCTGCCGCATGGGCCGCCAGTTCGATCCGCAGTTCGGTGAACGTGGAGATGCGATCCGCCGTGTGCGGCTTGGAACGCAGCAGCTTGCGGCACAGCGCGCGCTGGCGCTCGTGGCTCTCCCTCAAGGCGTCGAAGATGGATTCGGTCACGCGGGTCTCCCTGTCTGTGAGCCGGCCCGCCTTTTCGATTCGATTGTTGCGGCCGCCGGATGCTGCACAGTCTGATGCGGCCGGATGAACCATCCCTTTAGAGGATCGTCACCCGACACGATTGCCGCCTTGGCAATCTGCCCGCAGCCACTGGCGATGCCGCGGTTTAGCGCAAGGCCTCCAGCGCTTCCCAGCGCGCATAAGCCGTGGCCAGCGTCTGCGCCAGCGCATCGAGCTGCTGCTGCAGCTTGAGCACCTGATCCTTGGGGCCGTCGTAGAAACCGTCGGCGGACAGCTGATCGGCCAGCTTGCTCTGCTCGGCTTCCCATCGCTCGATTTTCGCGGGCAGCTCATCGAGCTCGCGCTTTTCCTTCGAACTGAGCCGTAACGCGCCAGCCGGCTTGGCGGCGGGCGTTGCAGCCAGCGCAACAACGGCGGGCCGGGCCGCGGACCGTATCGTCGGCGCCGGGCGCTGACGCAGCCAGTCGCTGTAGCCGCCCACGTATTCGTTGACGCGGCCTTCGCCCTCGAAGACCAGGCAGCGCGTCACCACGTTGTCGACGAAGGCACGGTCGTGGCTCACCAGCAGCACGCTGCCTTCGTAGTCGAGCAGCAGTTCTTCGAGCAGCTCCAGCGTTTCCAGATCGAGATCGTTGGTGGGTTCGTCGAGCACCAGCAGATTGCTGGGCCGCGCGAACAGCTTGGCCAGCAGCAGGCGATTGCGCTCACCGCCCGACAGCGCCCGCACGGGTGAACGCGCGCGATCGGGCGTGAACAGAAAATCCTGCAGATACCCCATGACGTGCTTGCGCGCGCCGCCCACTTCGACGAAGTCCTTGCCGTCGCCGAGGTTGTCGACCACCGAAGCGTTTTCGTCGAGCCCGCCGCGCAGCTGGTCGAAGTAGGCGATCTGCAGATTGGAGCCCAGCTTGAGATCGCCGCTGCTGGGTTGCAGGCGTCCGAGCAGCAGGTTGATCAGCGTGGTCTTGCCGGCGCCGTTGGGGCCGATGATGCCCAGCTTGTCGCCACGCAGCATGGTGGTCGACAGGCCGCGCACGATCAGCTTGTCGTCGTAGGAATAGGCGACGTTATCGGCCTCGGCCACCAGCTTGCCGCTGCGATCGCCCTCCTGGATCTGCATGCGCGCGCTGCCCTGCTGGTTGCGACGCGCGGCGAACTGCTGGCGCATCTGCATCAGGCGCTCGACGCGGCCCATGTTGCGCGTGCGGCGCGCTTCGATGCCGCGACGGATCCAGGCTTCTTCCTGCGCCAGACGCTTGTCGAACAGCGCGCGCTCCTGCGCTTCGGCATGGGCGCGCTCCTCCTTGCGACGCAGATAGTTTTCGTAATCGCCGGGCCAGCTCGTGAGCCAGCCACGATCGAGTTCGAGGATGCGCGTGGCGAGATTCTTGAGAAACGCGCGATCGTGGGTAACGAACAGGATCGCGCCGCCGAAGGTCTTGAGGAATTCTTCGAGCCAGCCAATGGCTTCGACGTCGAGATGGTTGGTCGGCTCGTCGAGCAGCAGCAGGTCGGGCTGCTGCACCAGCGCCTGGCCCAGCAGCACGCGGCGCTTGAGTCCGCCCGACAGGCTTTCGAACGCGGTGTCGGCCGGCAGGTCGAGGCGCGAGAGGGTCTCGGACACGCGCTGGTCCAGCGTCCAGCCGTCGATGGCCTCGATCTGCGCCTGCACCTTGGCCAGATCATCGTAGCGCTCGGCGGCCAGCAACTCGTGATAACGCGCCAGCAGTGCGCCGGCATCGCCCAGGCCCTGCGCCACCACGTCGGCGACACGGCCACGCGTGTTCACGGGCACGTCCTGCACCAGTCGCGCGATGCGCAGGTTCTGCGCGCGCAGAATCTCGCCACCGTCGACCGCCACTTCGCCGGCGATGACCTTGAGCATCGTCGACTTGCCCGCGCCATTGCGGCCCAGAATCGCCACGCGCTCGCCCTTTTCGAGCATGAACGAGGCCTTGTCGAGCAGCACGGTGCTGCCGAGATTGAGGGAAACGTCGCGCAGCGTCAGCATGGATATACACGGCAACCGATGAAGGGCGGCCAGTCTAAGCCATGGGCGAGCGGCGCTGGCTTACACTGGGCGCTTCTCACCTGCGTCCGGCGGCACCCATGACTGTTGTCAGCAAGATCTGCTTTTCCATCTGCCTGGTCTCGATCGTCGTCGCCATCGGCCTGGCGCTGTCGATGATCTGGATGAGCCACAGCAGCGAATTCATGTGGAAAAGCCTGGCCACCTGCGGCGTGGTGTTCCTGGGATCGAGCTTTCTGGCCGTGGTCGGCCGCATGTTCGACAAGGACAGCCGCTAGGCTGCGGCGCTCATTCCGCGCAGGCGGAACGGGCCGGTCGGCCGCTCAGGACTCGCCTGGTGTAGCGGGCGACTCGGGCACCGGCGCATCCTGGGCCGGGCCTTTTTCGAGCGGAAACTGCTTCACGTAAAACACGTTCACGGGGACTTCGATCTCGCGGCCGCGCAGCCAGACCGTGCCCACCACGACCAGATGCAACAGCAGCGTCACCGCCACCGCGATCATCGGCCGGCGCCAATTGCGCGGCAGGGGCTTGTGCATGGCGCGCAGCAGCGCCTCGGGCGGCAGGTTGCGCAGGGCTTCGGGACGGGAGTCGGGACCGGCGGCGGCGCGGGCCTCTGCAAGTTGATCGGAAAGCGTGCTCATGGCGTCAGCTTAGCCTGAGCGGCCCGGCGGCGATAATCTGGCCCCCGGCGGGCCCCGCCCGCGTCACCGAGAACCACGATGACGGAACCCGATTACCGCATGCCGGCCGGCCTCGGCGTCATCGAGTGGCAGGGCCGCACGCTGGTGTATCAGATGGGCGTTCAGGGCATCGCCTGGGCACGCCCTCTCGGCGATGCCTGCATCGACATCGACGAATCCCTGCGCGCGGCCATCGAGGCCGACCATCGCAAGAACGCCCGCATCCCACCCTGAGCACATCCCCATCCCCTGAGGGCGAGCGATATCTAAAGGCCTGATGGCGATAGCCATCAAACTTTATATTCTTTTCTGATTTATATCTTGGATTCATAAGATCGTCGGGAATCCACTTTCCCGCTCCCGAACGATCCGATGGAACGCCTTCCTAACGCGGCCGGACGCCGCCGCTACGCCCCCACGCTCATCGCCGCCCTGATCGCCGCCGCCACCCTGGGTGCCTGCAGCGACAACGACGACGAAGCCGAGCCCGCCCCCAGGAACCAGCCCAACATCCTGCTGATCGTCGCCGACGATCTGGGTTTCTCTGATCTCGGCGCCTTCGGCGGCGAGATCAGCACGCCCAACCTCGACACGCTGGCGTCCGAAGGCCGGCTGCTGCTGAACCATCACACCTCCACCAGTTGCTCGCCCACGCGCGCCACGCTACATGCGGGCACCGACCAGCATCTGACCGGCATCGGCAACCAGAGCATCGCCGACTACATGGAAGGCCGGCCGGGCTACGAGGGCTATCTCAACGAGCGCTCGCTATACCTGGCCGAAGTGCTCAAGGACGGCGGCTATCACACCTACATCGCCGGCAAGTGGCACCTGGGCGACGAGGACGACCAGGCCCCGCCGTTTCGCGGCTACGAACGCAGCTGGGTACTGCTGCCCGGCGTGGCGAATCACTACGCCTCGCGCGCCGACGCACCGCTGCCCAGCAACAACGGGCCATATCGCGAAGACGGCGTCACCGTGACGCCGCCGGAGGATTTCTATTCCACCGACTTCTTCACCGACAAGCTGATCGCCTACATCGACGAGAACCTGGCCGACGGCAAGCCCTTCTATGCCTTCGCGGCCTACACCTCGCCGCACTGGCCGCTGCAGGCGAAGGACGAATTCATCGATCGCTATCGTGGCCGTTACGACGTCGGATACGACGTGATTCGTGATGCACGCGCGGCGCGGCAGAAAGCGCTGGGCATCGTGCCCGCCAGCTTCGAGCAGCCGCCGATGCCGGTGATCGCCAGCGACGCGCGCATGTACCCCACGCGTGCGCCCAATCGCGGCGGCTATCCGCTGTGGAACGAGCTCAGCGACGAGCAGAAGGCCGACGAAGCACGCCGCATGGAGGTCTACGCCGCCATGGTCGAAAACCTCGATCACAACATCGGCCGCCTGATCCGCTATCTCAAGCAGAAGGGCGAATACGACAACACGCTGATTGTCTTCCACTCCGACAACGGTGCCGAAGCCACCGACTTCGGCAGCGCCAGCGGCTACGACAACAGCCTCGGCAACATCGGCCGCTACGGCTCCTACGTCGCCATCCGCCAGGGCTGGTCCGAAGTCAGCGCGGTGCCGAATCGCTTCTACAAATCCTTCCCGAGCGAAGGCGGGCACCGCGTGCCGACCATCGTGCGCATGCCCGGCCAGCTCGCCGCGCGTCCGCCCATCAACGCGATGACCACCCTCGAGGACTGGCTGCCCACCTTCATCGAACTGGGCGGCATCGCCAACCCGGGCAGCAACTACAAGGGTCGCGAGGTCAATCCGATCACGGGATATTCGCTGGTCGGGCTGCTGGAAGACCGCGTGCCGCGCGTGCGCAGCGAAACCACGGTGTGGGCCGGTGAGCAGTTCAACCGTCGCTATCTGTACAAGGGCGACTGGAAGATCAGCTTCCTCGAAGCACCGCTGGGCAAGGGCGACTGGGAGCTCTACGACCTCGCCAACGATCGCGCCGAAACCACCGACCTGGCCACCGCGCGCCCCGACAAGCTCAACGAACTCAAGACCGAGTGGGACGCCTACGTGACGCGCTTCGGCGTGGCGCTGCCGCCGGAGGACGCCGAAGGATGAAGCGGGCCATCGGCGGCACGGCGCTGCTGCTCGCCGTGCTCGCCGCGGGCTGGGCCGGCGCCGCCGCACTGCGCGGCGAACACGCATCGGCCGCGCTCGGCGACGCAAACGCCTGCGCGGCCTACAACGGCCTTCCGGCCGGCTGGGGCCAGTCACCCGACGCCGGCATGGTGCGCGTGACGACCACGACCGGCCGCGCCTTTCGCATCGACGCCACCGAAGTCACTCGCGCGCAGTTCGCCGCCTTCGTCGACGCCACCGGCTATCGAACCCAGGCCGAACGTGGCGGCGACGTGGCGCTGTTCGAGCAGCTGGCGCCGGACGCCCCGGATATTTCGCCGCAGGCCTGGTGGCGACACAGCCGCACCGCAAACTGGAAACAGGCCGGCACGCGAAGCGATCACGAGCCGGTCACGCTGGTCACGCGTGCCGACGCCCAGGCCTACGCCCTCTGGCTGGGCCATCGCCTGCCCACCGAAGCCGAATGGGAAGCCGCGGCCCATGGCGCGCGCGAACTCGATGACCGCGGCAAAGCCGCCGCCAACTTCTGGCAAGGCTTCTTCCCCATCGACGACCGCGCCGAAGACGGCCACCACGGCCTCGCCCCCGTCGGCTGCTACCGCGCCAACGCACAAGGGCTCTACGACAGCATCGGCAATGTCTGGGAATGGACCGCCGACGACTGGAGCGGCAGCGCGCAGGCGCATGGACACGGCGCGATACCGGGCGCTCAGGCCTCGACGACCGGCGTGATCAAGGGCGGCAGCTGGCTGTGCGCGGCCAACTATTGCCAGCGCTATCGCGACAACGCGCGGCATCCGCAGGACGCGGCGCTGGCCACGGTGCACGTGGGATTCCGGACTGTGCGCGACGAGTGAGCGCCTCAGTGGAACGACGCTCGTTGCGTTTCTTTACCGTCTCGCAACGCAACGAAATGGGTCGATGGCATTCAATGCTCGGACCACCGACACACCGCCGACTCCGATGCTCGACCTCAAGACCTCCGCCGAACCACGCAGCACCTCACGCAGTCTGCTCCACCGCTTGGGCTTTGGCCGCTCGCGTGCCGGATTCGGCGACCGCCGAACGCCGGGGCCGGCACATCAACCCGCTCGCGCCGCCTCGATCTGCTGCGCACGCTGCCAGTCGCTGCGTGCATAGGGCCCGTTCGATCGAGCTCTTTCTCCGATGCGTCGACGTGGCATCCACTGCGTTGCGACCAGCATGAGCACCAGGTATCGGGCAACCGCTGTTCACTGCACCATCGATTCATCATGCCGTACAAACGGGCCGATACAGGCGTCGCCCGATTCATCGGTGCATATCACCATGAGCGGCTGCCCCGGAATGAATCTCACGAACAGGGTCACGACATCTCCTGCGGGAACGGTACCGCCGCCACAGTCAGGAAGTCCGTTGTTCTGCGTGACCGTATCGGTTATTCGATAAAAGCCGTCGGTTGGCTCCGCCGAGATCTCGTAGCGGCTTTGTCCCTGCTCCTGCGCGCTCGTGTAGAAGCGCGTGCCGTCTGGCACGAAGACATAGGTTTCGACACAAGCCTCGTACGGTGTCACGTAACGCCAGGAGCCGATGATCGGATGATCAGGCGAGATGGTCGTTTGGCGTGACACGCCAGCAACACCGCAAGCCGCCGAGGTCAGTATTCCGACGATGGCGCAGAAACCTGCAAGCGCTTTTGCTGTGGTCGCCATCTAGACGAGTCGGATGCACCGTGGAAGCAGCGCAACATCGAGCCGATGATCGGCGCACCCTGGGAGCAGGACGCCGATTTGGTGCCGAGTGAGGGATTTGAACCCCCGACCTTCGGTTTACAAAACCGCTGCACTACCGCTGTGCTAACCCGGCATCGGGAAGGGCCGAGAGTCTAGCAGCTGCTAACCGGGCTGGCTCGCCAGCACCCGCAAGCCTTCGAGCACCAGCAGCGGGCGATGCTCCCAGCCGGCGGCCAGGTGCGGCAGCAGCGTGGCGGCGTCGCCGCCGGTGATGCAGCGGTAGGCGTCCGGCCCGGCCCATGCGGCGGCGCGGTCGATGGCGCCCAGGCAGGACAGCATGGCGCCCTGGCGCACGCAGGCTTCGGTGTCGTGGCCCAGGCCGCCGTCGTAGGCGGCGGCGGTGTCGCGCGTGGCGAAGCGCGTGGCGCCCAGCACACCGCGCTGCGCGGTCAGCAGGCCAGCGGCGATCAGGCCGCCCTGGTGCAGGCCATTCGCATCGATGACGTCGGCGGTCAGCGCGGTACCGGCATCGACGACGATGGCGGCGCGACGCTGCGTGGTCCAGGCCGCGAGCATCACCAGCCAGCGGTCCACGCCCAGGCGCTCGGGCTCGCGATAGGCGTTGCGCAAGCCGGCGCATTCGGTGCTGGAGCGCGCGTAGTGCGGCGCCTGCCGCCAGCGCGCCTGCACGGCCTCGCCCAGCGCGGCTTCGGCGGCCGTGCCGAGCACGTGAGAGATCCAGATCGCGCCGCGTTCGCCGCCGTCGTCGAGCGCGGCCAGCGCGCCCGCCGCGTCGCCCTGGTGCCCCCGCGTCGGCAAGGCCACGAGCCCGGCCGGCGTGGCACGCGCGGCCTTGATGCGGCTGTTGCCAATATCGAGCAGCAGCATCAGCTCAGGCGCAGACTGACGTCGCCGGAATGCACGATGCGGCGCTCGCCTTCGGCTTCCACGACCAGCGCACCACCGGCATCGATGCCGCGCGCGATGCCGTCGAAAGTCGGCGTGCCGGTAAGCCGCACGGCGCGATCGCGCGTGAGGTCGTAGCCGAGCCAGGCCTGGCGATAGGGCTCGAAGCCCTCGCGCTCGAAACCCTGCAGCATGTCGACGAGCTCGCGCATCAGGCTCGCCGCCAGCGCATTGCGCGAGGCCGATGCGCCGCCCTGCGCGGCCAGCGCCTCGTCGAGCGCGATCCAGGGCTGGTCGATGCCGTCGGCCTGGGCCCCCGACATCGCCACGTTGAGGCCGATGCCGATGACCACGCGGCAGGCGCCGCCGGCTTCGCCGCGATGCTCGATCAGGATGCCGCCGAGCTTGCGCCCCGCCGCATACAGATCGTTGGGCCATTTGAGCTGCACGTCGCTCAAGCCCTGGGCCTGCACGGCGCGCGCACAGGCCACGCCCACGGCCAGCGGCAGCGCGGTGAGCTGCGGCGGCCAGGCCGCGAACGACCAGCCCAGCGACACGTACAGGTTGGCGCCGAACGGCGAGCGCCAGGCGCGGCCGCGACGACCGCGTCCGGCGGTCTGGAACTCCGCGAACAGAAACTGCGGGTCGTCGCTCGCCGGGGCCTCGAGCAACTGCTTGTTGGTGGAGTCGATGCTGTCGACCACGCTCACGCGCAGTCCGGGCAGCGCGGCCTGCAGCCCGGGCTGGCGCAAGCGCTCCAGCGGCCGGCTCAGGCGATAGCCCAGGCCCTGGCGCGCTTCCACGTCCAGGCCCAGTTCGCGCAGCTTCTCCACACGCTTGGCCACGGCCGCGCGCGTCACGCCCGAGGCGGCGGCCAGCGCCTCACCGGAATGCCAGGCGCCGTCGGCCAGGGTGTCGATCAAGGGGTTCATGGGCCGCGATTGTGCCCTGAACGCGCGGCCTCGTTCAGCCGCGACGCTCCAGCAGGCGGCCCAGCACACGCGCCTTCTCGAAGCAGTGCTCCTCGCCGTGCAGCAACCGCAGCACGTTGTGGCGATGCTTGAACACCACCAGCGCGGCCATGGCGACGGTGAACAGCGACGGCGCCGACAGCAGGCCATGGCCTTCGATCAGCAGCGCCCACAGCAGCGCGACGGCCGCAGCGCCCAACGTGGCGGCGCTCACGTAGCCGAACAGCATCACCACGAGCGCGAACACCAGCAGGATGGCCGGCAGCGCGGCCGGCATCAGCGCGCCGAACACACCGGCCAGCGTCGCCACGCCCTTGCCGCCCTTGAGACCCAGCGTGATCGGGTAGCAGTGCCCCAGTGCCACGCCGACGCCGCACAGGTAACCCAGCCATTCACGCGGCAGGGCGACGCCGGCATTCCAGGGCCAGGGAATGGCCGGCAGCGCCAGCGCGGCGATCACGCCCTTGAGCACGTCGATGAGCAGCACGGCGATGGCGAAACGGGCGCCCTGGGTGCGCAGCGCGTTGGTGGCGCCGACGTTGCCGCTGCCGTGCTGGCGCAGGTCCACGCCACCACGCAGCCAGCCGATGATCTGACCACCCATGACATTGCCCAGCAGGTAAGCCAGCAGGGTTTTGACGAGGGCTTCGGTCATGGTCTCCGGTCGTGATCGGCGCAGGAACGCGATACGACTATACGACCCTCACCGCATCGCGGTTGCGCGGCGCCGCTCAAACGCTGGCATTGCAGGAACAGTCGGTGGGACTGGGCAGGAAGTGCCCGCGATAGAGCCGCTCCAGATCGTCCGCATGCTGGCGCGCGATGCTGCTGCGACGCAGTTTGAGCGTCGGCGTCAGCAGGCCCGAGGCCACCGTCCACGGCCCTTCGACGAGCGCCACGGCGCGCAACAGCGTATGCGTTTCGCCGCAGCTCAGGCGGCGCAGGCAGCGCTCCAGCGCGGCGGCTTCGAGTCGCTCGCGCACCGGCGCGGAATCGTCGTCGCCGGCGAGGTTCAGCTGCGCGCGCAGAGCCAGCAGCGCGGACGGCCTGGGCACGATCAGCGCGGTCAGGAAGGGCTTGGCCTCGCCCACCACCATGGCCTGCTCGACGAGCGGCTCGGCCAGCAGGCATTGCTCGATCTCGCTCGGCGAGACCTTGCGGCCCGTGGAGGTGACGATGATTTCCTTGATGCGCCCGGTCAGGTAGACGCGATGCGCTTCGAGCCGGCTCACCTTGTCGCCCGTGCGCAGCCAGCCGGCGTCGTCGAGCGCCTGCGCGGTGGCCTCGGCATCGTCCCAATAACCCAGCATCACCGACGGCGAGCGCACCATCAGTTCGTTGTCGGGCGACAGCTTGGTCTCGACGTTGTCGAGCGGCAGGCCGGCGCTGTTGGGATCGTTGTCGTCGATGCGATTCACCGACACCACGGGACCGGCCTCGGTCAGGCCGTAGCCCTGCAGCAGCGGCACGCCCAGGCCGATGAACAGCCGCGCCACTTCAGGCGCCAGCGGGGCACCGCCCGAAATCGCCAGCCGCAGGCGGCCGCCCAGCGCGGCCGACAGCTGGTCCTGCGCCCGTCGCGCCACTGCGCTGACGAGGCGGCGGCGATTGACGCCGTTGGCACGGTGCGCGG